>CAZANH010000318.1:0-3508 GCA_964486515.1 uncultured Eubacteriales bacterium | reverse complement strand
ACCCCAAATTCCAAAGCTTCAGGTTTTTTAGATGTACGTCCCCAATCAAGTCCTAAATGCCATTTTCCTATACATGCTGTCCTGTAATTATTTTGTTTTAACAGTGAAGCAACTGTCATACGTCCCTTTTCTATAAGGGATGGTGAATAGCCGCCCAAAACCCCGTGCTTCAACCTTGATCTCCAATTATACCTGCCTGTAATAATACTGTAGCGCGATGGTGTACAGACTGCCGATGAAGAGTGGGCATCGGTAAATATTATACCATCATCAGCAATTTTGTCGAAATTGGGTGTAACAATTTTTGATTTCTCGTTTAAACACGATAAATCTCCATATCCCATATCATCAGCTAATATAAATATGATATTCGGTTTGTTTTTCTCATAGTGTTTTTTTACCATTATTTTATTTACCCCCCCAAAAATATTTATAAAATTTTGTTTAAACTCCGGGCCTTTTGTTTTAAAACCAGGACTATATTTTTTTTGTTATTATCATCCAATGTTACTCCCGGAAAACCGATTCCTATCGCACCTATCAGCTTATTATCAGAATTATCCGAATATACCGGGACGGCAATCCTTCTTATGTTATCAAGTACTATACCCTTATCATCGGAATAATCATTCTCTTTTGCTTCACGTATTAAGCAATTCAATGATTCCATGTCCGGAATAGAAGATTTGAATCGCTCATACACGTTTGCATTGTCAATTAATATTTTCCGTTGTTTTTCTTCAAGGGTTGAGAGTAATAAAAATCCCCAGGGGTGCAATATATAATCGGTACGTTCTTCTCCAACATCCTGCATGGTCAATCCTTCCTGTACCATAAATTTTGCGGCACAGATCATTTTTCCGCTTTTAAAGTAAATGAATACGGATGTATTTCCAAGTGTTGCGGAAATATTCTCAAGAATAGGCTGAGCAACAGTTGACGCAATATCCAATCCCTTTGAGTTCCTTGATATTTCTCTCATTTTCCTACCGATTACATACTGCTTATTTTCGTTTTTTTCAATAAAATTCAACTGAATTAATGTCTTTAAATATCTGTTTAAACTGGCAGGACTTAAACCCAGATCGTTTTTCAATTGATTGAAACCTGTACCGCTGCTGTCTGCTATTATCTCCAGTAATTTCAGCCCGCTTTCAAGGCCAGGTGCCGCGGGAGCCATAGACACCTCCATAAGTATTTTATATTATACTAATAACTACCACGCATAATAGTATATTATAAATAAATAATGTTGTCAACAACATCACAGCAGTCAGCAGCGATATCAATTGCTCACGTAAAACTCACAAACTATTATTTATTAATGGGACAGCAATGGGAATGAAATCGATGAACCTGATGAGCACATCATTGTGAATTTTTATCAGCGTTTTTTTGCTCCCATAAAGCTAAAGCAAAATCAATACCGGAATTTTTCGCTCACAAATAATCATAATAAGAATCTTCAATATAAACTAATAAAACAAATTTATGTAATAAAATGCCAGCTATCATTGTTTACCAAAAGCCAGTTTCAACTCTTTGCCTTTAAACCCCAGCCCTATCCTGACTACTTCTTTAACTCCTGAATGCATTACTCCTATGTCATATTTGTTTTCTTCTATTTGTTTAAGTGCTTCCTTTGCAACTTCTTCAGCTGTCCTTTCAGAGGTAGTGTATTCATTCTTGAATTCCAATATATATGCCTTTTTGTTCTTGTCTTTTGGCATAATTACTATATCAGGCCTTTCTTCTCCAAACTCTCTGTTGCTCAAAACATAATAGCTGTCTGATATGTTTACCATAATGCCCAGTATCAATCCATGATAGAAGTTTTCATATTTCTTGTGTTCTTCAACTTCCTTTACGTATACATTCTCTTTTCCTACAGCTGCATCATGGTAACTGCTTACTGTAAGCAGCAATGATGCCAAATGCCTTTCAAAATTGAGCATATCTTCATCAAGAAGATATTTAATAATGTCAGTAACAAGTGTACCGGTCTTCTGATCCATTGTAAACCAGTTTTTAAGAATGCTTTTATATATCTGCCTTAATTCCCGGTTTGGTATGCTTATTTTGTAGGTTTCCGCCTTTCCTTCAACTATACCGGCTTTTAGATAGCCTGCATGCAGAAGATAACTCAGTGCCTTGTCTACATCGTTAAACACTTCTTCATAAACAATATTCTGCTCAATTTCCGTTTCTATTGTTTCACCATTGTATAATCTCTCTACATATTCCTTTCCTTTTAACTGGTCAAGGCTCATGCATCTTTTTATCATTGCCGTATCCCCGGTGTTAACCCAGTATGCCTTTGGTTTATGCTCATTACTGTCAATAAAGGATATTATACTCCAAGGGTTGTATATAACCGTATCCCCTCCAAAAATATATCCGTTATACCACTCCTGAATAGTTTTCCTGTACTCTTTCATTCCATAGTAGTCCAGCATTTCCCATACTTCATCCTCTGTAAACCCAAACATATCCGCGCAGTACCCATCAGTAAGTGCAGCAATTTTGGGATTATTGAACGAACTGAATATGCTTTCCTGGGATATCTTCATTATACCTGTCACCAGAGCTTTTTCCAAATTCTCATTGTCCTTCATTCCATCCACCATTAACGCTCTTATTACATCAAGCATATCATCATAATACCCGTTAAGCTTTGCATAGTGAAGGGGAGTGTCATATTCATCAATTAGTACTATTATATTTTGTCTTAAGTTTTTTTTCAAATACTCACTTAGATCATGTATTGCGTCCGTATAATCAGATTGGCTTGCTTTAAGTGACATGATACTCATGTATTTGTCCCTTTCATAATCCAGCAGTATATCTGATTCAAGTACATATCTATGCCTTTTATATTCTCTTGATATCTCTTTTTTAAAATCTTCAAAAGCCAATTCAAATCTTGTGGATTTTATCTTTTTAAAAGATAAATTAATTACAGGATATTTCCCGAGATGTTTGTCTGCAAATTCCTTGTCATCAAGTATTCTCAATCCTTTAAATAGATAATCGTAATCTTTGTCCTCATTGTCATACCTTCTGCATTCTGGATTCTCTAAAAAACATTTTAGCATATTGAAATTAAGGGTTTTGCCAAATCTTCTGGGACGGGTAAAAAGTACAACCTTACTCATATTCTCAACAATTTGCCTGATCAGCAATGTCTTATCCACATAATATCCATTTTTTACTATAATCTCTTTAAAACTGTCTATCCCTATTGGAACTTGTTTTAAATAACTTTGCATTATAAGTCCTCCGTACCTTTTTCACTATATACTTATTATAACATTTGAAAAATATTTGTACAGTAGAATATTACTTACCACACCGCTTTGATTGCTATCGTCTGCGGATTATAGACATTTTATCCAATAAGTCAATAATGCGATTATAGTTATTCCATATTTTTACATAGCTTTCAAAATTAACTCCCCAGTCATTGGCCCTGCAAAATGCAAAGCCCATTACCCCTTCTGGCGGATTT
>CAZANH010000317.1:0-21249 GCA_964486515.1 uncultured Eubacteriales bacterium | reverse complement strand
ATATATGGGTGGGTAATCAATACCTTTAAGTTTTGCAAAATCATCTACATCCTGCAAAATCCCGGTTAATATTTCTTTGTTTTTTTCCTTGTCCATTTTTATTTACCTCTTAATATATAAGTACTAGGATTCCCGAAATTTTTATTTTATAATATGCATTAAATAAACTAAGCATTTGTTATAGTATATATTATATATACAATATTATAAATCGGCAAGTGCAAAAGGGAGGGGGTACTATTTTGTACATAAATAAATGAAATTTCGTACGAAATTATTGCATTAAATGGTCTATTGTGATATTATATTAATTGGTGGTGATTATATGAATCCTGTAAAATACAAGGAAGGCGTTGTGATAACCGTAACCGAGCTCAAACAGAATTTAGGAAAATATTTAAGCCATGTAATGGAGCAAAATGATGTTGTTATCACGAAAAACGGAAGTAAGGTTGCAAGGCTGACTCCTTACGTAACAGATATTGAACAATACTTTACTGTAAAGGAAAAGGCATTGGATTATAAATATGGGGGTAAGAAGGTTTCCTATGAAGAGTTTATGGAGATTTATGAAAAAAGTACCCTCAGAATGGAACTCATTAATGGTGAAATCTATTTGTTGGCTTCTCCCAATGTTGGCCATCAGGAGATAATCGGGAGATTGTATCTTGTTTTTAATGAATATTTCAATGGGAAAAAATGCAGGGTGTTTTTAGCTCCATTTGATGTACACTTCTTTAAAAAAGATATTAATGAACCTGATGTAATGCAGCCGGACCTTCTTGCAGCCTGCGATGTTGAGGACACTGTAACGGAAAAAGGCCGGTATATGGGTACTCCTGCTTTGGTAATCGAAATATTGTCAGGCAGCACCCGTAACAAGGATATGATAGACAAGCTGAATACCTACAGGTTGTCCGGGGTCAGGGAATACTGGGTCATTGATCCGAAGCAGAATCAAATTATGGTATATGTTTTCGAAAACTTCGAAATTGACAGGTTTAAGGTTTTCGAAAAAGGAGGCATTGCCAGGTCATTTGTGTTTGACGGATTATCAATAGGCGTCAATAATTTGTTTGACAGGTTAATATTTAAAGAGTAAACCGGCCAAATTACCATTGCCCGGCATAGTTCCCAGGATGGCAGCAGGATACAGATATTACATGTATACGTGGGTCAATAACGGAGTAAAAAATCCTTATCCGAATGTATTTTGGACAGGGATATGCCCAGGCCAAGTATAATCCATACAAGTGAATTGTTAACCGTAGGGAATAATATGCCATCGGTTATACCCCTGATGAGGTATGATAATACGGATAATTCAACTCCGTACTGGATATCCTTATATAATCCTTGCTTTATATTTTTGTGGGAATTGACAAGATTAAATATAAAAATTCCAAAGAACAGCATATAAAATGACAGTCCGACAACACCGGAATCAACGACCATGTCAATGTACATATTATGGGCATGGCCTACCTTGTAAATGGAATCGCTCCTGTATATATCCGTCTGGCTGATATAGTACCTTCCGCCGCCCACAAGGAGTTTATCGGTATTAACGGCATATTCTTCAATTACGGGTTCCCATATGTGTTCTATTCTCCCCGCAAATATATCGTCCATATTTCCTTCCGATATACCTGTCAATGCCCTGTCAGCCACATTGGACGGCATTATCAATATTACAGCTGTAAATATGGCAGCTAAGACAGGGAGCATTTTTGACCTGCCTGAGATTAAAAAAAATAAAAAAGCGGAAACGATTATAGTGAAGTATGCGGCCCTTGAATAGAGTATACCCACCACGAACAGGGATAAAGCAAATGTTGCATACAGGAATAGGCTTTTTTTGTTTACCAGGTAAGCCAGCAATAAAGGGAAAACCGTTATGTAATAATTTGCTAGCTCATTTCCGTGTATATGGATAAAAGATGCAAATGTCCCTCTGACATTTTCGAAATCCGTTTTGTCATTAACAATGAAAATATAAATTATGACAAGAAAAACCGACAGTATGAATATGGATACATATATGCCATATATAATCCTGTTTATGTCTTCCTTTATATATATATATTTGACAATGAGCATGAATGGCATAAATAGAAATACGGGCTTCAATAAAAAACACTGCAAATAATTGGTGGTGGAATATTGGGCAGACCACATTTCAAAAAAAATTCCTTCAACATATATCAACGAACGGAAAACACTTACTATGAACAGGGCCATAGCACCCAGTATGAAAATATCCTCAACTGCGAGCCGCCTTGGTATTCTGCCGGAAAAAATAAAAGCTGCAGCCGTAATTATTGATAAAAGGTTAAAAAGTTTCAAGCCTTGAATACCTGCAATTGTATAGGTAACCGGAATTGTCTCTGAAAATGGTATCATTATTATGAATAGTATAATACCGTATACCGGGTAATCCATAAATAGAATAATAATTACCAGGCTTATGGCAAATGCTGACGATAACAAGGGTTCAAATACAGTAACAAAAGAAAATAGAATTAATCCCAAAATCAAAAAATATGTTTTCCTGTTATTAGCCCTCATTATTTTTCTCCCCAAAAATGCCTTTCAAGAACTTCCCTTTTTGACTTGAATATGATTGGGAATTCTACGGTTTGTTTCTTTGTCTTTTCAATATATTCATCAAGTGTGCATATTACTCTTGCAGGATTGCCGCAGGCGCATACATCATGCGGGATATCACGGGTTACGACAGAACCCGCTCCAATAACGGCGTTAGGCCCTATTGTAACATTTGGAAGAATAATGCTTCCTATGCCTATCATGCAGTTATCCCTTATTTCTATTTTACCGTATTTGTTCAAATTGCCGTAACCCGGATTATACCTGATAACCCGGGTACCACCATCATGTGTTATAAATTTGACGTCAGAAGCTATCGTACAATTATTGCCAATTTTTATCAGGTACGGCTCAGAACCAAAATTGGAGGGGCTTGTAAATATAACGGTGTCCATGCCTAATTTCAAGCCGTTCTTCACAAGCCTTTTTATACCCAGCCATATGTAAAATCTCTCAATATATTTTATTACTGGCATCATGGAATCAGCTCCTTTATATATCATTAACTGAAATCATGTATTAAACAGGGCTTCATATTTTTTTGATATATCCCTGATGTTATGATTTTCTCTAACATATTTACTGGCATTCTTACCATAATATAAAATTTTTTCATCAGTAAGTTCCCTTATGAAATTTACTGCATTATCAAGGCTGTCATTACATATATAACCCATCTCGTAATGTTTTATCACAGAATCGGGGTCAATCCTGAAGGATAAAACAGGTGTCCCGGTAGTAAATGCCTGTATGAAGGAATTTGGAAAGCCCTCGAACAGGGATGTATTTACAAACAACTTTGATTTCTCGAAAAACAGGCTGATTTTATTAAACGGGACATAGCCGATTACCTTTATGTTTTTGATTAATGAGGCTTTATTTAATATATGCTCCCTGAACTTTGTTTCTTCTTGTGAATTAGATTCGTCACTTGTCCCACTTGGAGGTATTATTATGATAAACTCTTCTTCGGGAAGGCTTAGTGCCATTTCAATTATTAATTCAGGTCTTTTTATTTTAATAGCCCTTGATACCCATAAGATATACTTCTTATTACCGAAATTAATATTATCCGGAATGAAAAATCCGTTCCTGATAACAATGCTGTCAAGTTTGAATTTGTTCATAAGCAGCAATTTTTGTGTATTTGTTTGTGCTGCAATGCTGCTGCATTTTCTTAATCCGAGATTGTACAGTAAATAAAACTTAATACCTTTTTTCCTGCAGTAATCCATGTCAAGATCGCTGTCACTGGCTATTCGGTAAATGACCTTCTTCTTTTTTAACAGCCCGGCAAGCATTACGGTCCATCCAAGAATTTCGCAGGCCGTTGATATTATGTATATATCAGCATTGACTGATATAATATGGTTGAAAAGTGCCAGGTACCTCAAAACCTTATGGTATGTTTTTTTATATTTGGCAAGGTTAAAATAATTTAATTTTAATACTTTTACATTTTCGTATATCTCAATATTTTTCTGTCCATAGTCCCCAACAAGGAAATATACGTCATATCTTATGTTTTTGGAAAGTTGCATGGCAATATTGTACAGGTTTACTTCCGCTCCTCCGAAAGGAGACTCAATTTCAGGATTGAATAAAGGGTATGCCCTGCTTATTATAAAACATATCCTGGTTTTTTTATTCTTATAATACATTATAAAAACCCCTGATTCTATTTCTAATTGTTCTTAAGCGTTTTCTCACAATATAATAAAATACATAAAACAGGTTCAGTATGCATAAAAATCCCGTTGCTTTTGAATTCAAAACATCACCTGCAGAAACAATGTTCTGCCCGGATTCCAGGTGGGACCTGACCTTTTCGTAAAGCTCATCCGTGGAATTATTGACATGCAGGCAAATTGTGGATACCCCTGCAGGAATGCGGCCAGGTTCCCATAAGAGCTGTGGTATGAAAACGAGCCCCTTGCTTTTGCAGGGATATAGTGCTATACCGTCTGAAACAGCCGTAAAGCCTGTATCCTTCAATGCCTTAAGTGTCAAAACATCAAAAGTATGTCCAGGCGCAATCCATATATCGGTATAAATTTCTTCTCTTTGAAGTATTTCTCTTCCTGCAGCAATTTTTGTAACCTGTACCCCATAAGGTAGTCCGGCAAATTCAGATAGTTCAGGTATTCCGTATTTACGGCCAAGCATACCCCTGTTCTTCAGTGAATATATGTGCTGGAACCCGTGCTGCGCAAATTCAACAACCTTTTCCTCCTGTAGTTTTCTCATAACATCCCAGAAATCATCCCTGTCAGGATGTACTTTCAAAAAAGGATCCCTGTTATCAGGAATAATACCGAGCAGTGGTTTAATTCCATAGCTTTTAAACAGATTAATGTATTTATTGAATTGATCCCAGTTCATTCCCTTGGTAATGTCGTCCAACCGGTATATATAACTTCCCGCCATCTATCTACTCCTCCTGAAAACGTTATAAGCGTCGGATTGCTGTGTCAGGCTGCGTCCGTCCGCTCCTCATTTATAACATATAAACTGTGGTGCTCCAGACTTGCCTTCCTTGCACTCCTTGCTTCTAACGTTTTCATGTTTTGGTTATAAGCGTCGGATTGCAGTGTCAGGCTGCGTCCATACTTTCCTCTTCAACATCAGTGCTAATTTCCCTTTGATGGTTCTTGCGTGGTAAAAATGGTATTCCGTTACTGTATTGCCGCCAAAGTAAAGCTTGAACCTGTTTATATTTTGTAGTCCCTGGTTGTCCTCATCCTGAGATATACCACCAAAGTCATATATCATGTTGCCTTTGTTTTTAAAGTATACTATTTCAGCCCAGTGGAGATAAACATTTGCACTTCCGATTAAATTGCGTTCTTTACTGGTATCCGCCTTCAGCCTGAGAGATGCTGTTTGCAATGCCCTTGCCCGAAATCCGTCTGAAATAATTGAACTGCAACATAGTGTATTATTGTTTTCATCCTTAATATATGAAAGTGTAAGAGCATTTATATCCGCAAGCTCAATCAACTGCTTTTCTGTAATTGGACAAAGCCCTTTAAGTTTTCTAAACTCATTATTGTATCCAATAAATTCAATGATGCTTTTATATGAAGGTTTAGGATCAAATTCAGCCTTTAAATTGTCTTTGTTTACAGCCTTCCTGATTTGCCTCCTGAAATCCTTTTTTAATTCGTGAAAAAGCGTTTCCTGATTTTTGGAAAGGTCTATTAAAAGTGTGTTAAACACATAAGCCCCTTTTTTGCCAACGGATGTTTGGAAAAAAAACACTATATCGGCGTTTGTTTTATAATTCCTGTAATTTTCTACAAAATAAGCTGTTTCACGCCTGAAAAATAATTTTTTTCTTTTATGTGTTACCAGCATTTTTAAATATGTCTCCTTTATATCTCTTTTACCGTAATCTCCTTTACTTTATTTTCCCGTACTTTTCAATAATGAGTTTTTCAAATGCCCTTTCATACTGGGTGATAATATTATCAATATTGTGGTTCTGCATGATATAGTTATATGCATTGCTGCCCCAAATTGTGATTTTTTCTCTGTTTAGGTTCTTTATGAATTCAACTGCCAGGTTGATGTTGTCATTACATACAATACCGATATTGTAACGTGTTATGAATTCATCCGGATTAACCCTGAAAGAAAGGATGGGTGTTTTCCCAAGGCATGCCTGTAGGAACGAGTTGGGAAAGCCTTCGTATTCAGAGGTGTTTACAAACAACTTGGCGGAATCGTAATATTCCTGTATACTGTTAAAAGGGACATAATCCAGTAACATCACATTGTTAAGGCCGTTCAAACTTTTGATGATGCTTTTTTTTGTCTTGGAATCTCCTGTCATGATCATTGTAAATTTTTCTTCAGGAAGCCGATATGCCAATTCTATAAATAATTCCGGCCTTTTTAAAGGGATTGCCCGGCCTACCCATAAAATATGATTTTTTACATGGAAACTCATAATATTTTTAATTTTTAGGGCATTTGTTATAACAATACTATTAAGGTTAAGGTTTTTCTTTAATAATGTTTTTTGCATGTTTGTCTGACATATGATTAAATTGCAATGATATATTCCGAATTTATACAAGAAGTAAAACCTCCTGTTGCTACGGTAAAATGATAGGTCGGTGTTAACATCACTTGCCAATCTGAAAATAAGTATTTTCCTTCTTAATATTTTTACGAATAACGCAAGTAATCCCACAAGCCTGCTTGCTGTCTCGGTAATAAATATATCTCCATCCATTCCAAGTAATTGTTTTATAAGCATAAATTTGCGGTATACATTTTGTATTGTACTCAATTTTCCATGGTTTTCGAAGTATTTAAATTTTCTGACTTTTATATTATCAAATATTTCACTGTTTTTTTGTCCATAATCACCTACCCAGAATGTAACTTCGTATTTTTTAAGTTTTGATAACTTTTCAGCCAACAGGTAGAGGTCAATCTCGGCTCCCCCGAAAAAACGTCTCCCTGCCAAAGTCCCGGAAAGCTTATTAAACAATGGATAAGCATCCATAAGCAAAAAGCAAATTTTAAATTTTTTGTGTTTGCAGTTATTCTCAATATCCAATATTTAATCCTTCCTATTCAAATATCCATTTACATACCGGACTTACGGGGCCAACTTCCGATGCAGGCCACTGCCTTGTATTGACCATATTGATTATGTCAAAGGTAATGCAGTTCATTTCTGTAAAATAATCTGTTATGCCATCTCCAAACCAGAGAGAAAGCCTGTATGTCCCGTTGAGAAGTTTTGGATATTCCATTATTACCGTTACGGTACCGGAGCTCTTCCCGGTTATAGATACTGATGGTGAAGACATAATGGGATTTGAACCGCAGATTGGTCTTCCATAGTTATCACTTATAACAAACCCCAGGTTGGGAAACAGGATTTTATGTTCAAATTTGTATTCAATGTAAATCTCCAGTTTATCACGTATCTGTCTTATGCTTGCTTGTCTTACTACCCTGTTTTTAAAAGAAACCTGGCTTTTTTTTGTATTTCCGAGATATAATCCTATAACATTATCTAGATTGTCTATTCCTTCTGTTTGTCCGTTTTCAATATATATTCCCTTATTGCACAAGTTTGTGAGAGAGCCTGTATTATGACTGACAAAGAGTACGGTGCGGCCCTGGCGGCCTGCATCCTCCATTTTATTAAGACATTTTTTTTGAAATTGTGCATCTCCGACTGCAAGCACTTCATCTACAATCAATATGTCCGGTTCAAGATGGGCAGCTACAGAAAATGCAAGCCTAACATACATTCCGGATGAGTATCTCTTAACAGGGACGTCAAGAAATTTTTCCACGCCTGAGAACTCGACGATTTCACCGAATTTTCTATTTATCTCAGCTTTGCTCATGCCAAGGACAGCCCCATTCAAAAATATATTTTCCCTGCCCGTTAGCTCCTGGTGAAACCCTGTTCCCACTTCAAGAAGGCTTGCCACCCTGCCTTTGATGTCTATGCTTCCTGTTGTTGGTTCGGTAATTCTGCTTATTAATTTTAAAAGTGTTGATTTTCCTGCTCCGTTTCTGCCAAGAATCCCTATCCTGTCACCTTCTTCAATTTCAAGGGATACGTTTTTAAGTGCCCAGAAATCATGAGTTTTCAATCGAGCTTCTCTCTTTAATATGGATTCCACTTTTTTGGTGATGACTTCCCTGAAGGCCATATTCCTGTACTGCTGCTGTCCTATAATATACTTTTTGCCAAGGTTTTTGGCAGAAATTACTACACCCATTTTTTTATCCACTTATCCTTTCCGCATTATTAATTATATGAAATAAACCTTGGACGCGTTACATAATTGGAAATTAGGTGACTATTCAGTCCTGAACAGTTACAAATATAATTTTGGGGTTTGCAAATAAAAAATACTTTGGTTGCGGTCGTTGGTTGTGGTGTGATATAATATACTCCCGTTGGGACATTATGCATACTTTTTTGTGTTACATTGTTTGGAGGCTGGTTATAATGGATAAAAATTTTATAAAAAGTTCATTTAAAGTACTTGTGAATTACGGTATATCACTTATTGTTTTCGGAGTGTTTCTCTACGTATTTTTAAGTATTACGAAAGATAATTTTTCAGATTGGCTGCCCGTATATTCACTATTTATTTTCTTGCTCATGTTTTTAATTGTGTATTTTGACATGAAAAAACTTGCTGAAAAAGAAAAAAGGCCGCAGTATGACCTTAACCCGTATCCATTAAAAGGTTTTTTATATGGTTTGCTGGGATTTTCACCGATAATATTGATTGAAATTGTTTTTCTGCTTATAAAATTTTCTGATCCTGTAATGGACAGGATAAAGGAACTTGGAGTAAAAACATTGCTGGGCCCCGTATATTTTGTGATAAGATTTGCGGGTGGTGGAGTTCCGGGATATTTTCTTGCATCGGTTTTAGTTCCAGTTATTGCTATGCTGGGATATTTAGCCGGTTACTATGGTTTTGAAACTAAAAAACTTGGTATAGGGAAAGCAAAATTAGAACAAGAAAAACCAAAATTTGAAAAGAGTCCATGGAATCCGACTGTTAACAGTCCAAGGGCAAAGGCCAAGAAAAAGAAAAAAAAGAAAATTCAATAGATTTATAAGGTTTATTCATATGTCTCGCCTATTTGGAATATTAATATAATAAAGTTTATACGTTGATTATAAGGGCGGGATATTATGATAGTTATAATGAAAAGGAACAATATTTTATTGTTTGGCTTGATATTTTTTCTGATACTTGCAATATACAGTTTAAATTTTGAGTCCGAAAATAAGGCAAGTACGGTTTCAAAGGTTAATGAGGTTAAAAAAACTGTTTTACTTGATCCGGGGCATGGTGGGGAAGATCCGGGTGCGGTAAGTGATATAAGTGGAATAAAGGAAAAAGACATAAGCCTTAAAATAGCACTTTACCTGAGAGAAATTCTAAAAAAAGAAGATATTGAAGTATTAATGACAAGGGAAGAGGACAGGCTTGAATATAAGCCTGGTACCACTAATATTATCCAGAAAAGAAAGCAGGACCTCCAGAGAAGAAAGAAAATGATGGATGAAGCTGGTGCTGACATTGTTGTAAGTATACATTTGAATAAATTTCCTCAAACAAAGTATTATGGAGCGCAAACCTTTTATCCGCCTGAATCACCTGAGAGTCAAAAGCTTGCAGGAACTATACAGAAAGCTTTAAGAGATATTGTTGATCCTTCAAACAAAAGGCAGCCGCTCTTAAAAAAGGAAGCAATTATAATACTGAAAAACCTGAAAACAACAACAACTATAGTTGAATGTGGTTTCCTCTCCCATAAGGAGGAAGAAGCCCGTCTTGCCACGGAAGAATATCAGAAAAAGATTGCGGAGGCAATAAAAACAGGTATACTTGAATATTTCAAGCAGTAAAAACAGGTGATTGTTCAAGTACACCCTTATATATTAATCGAAGAATATTTTTCTGAAAAAACGTTGTAGGCATCAAGAGGCTGTATATTCAGCCTTACAAGTCAAATCAAACTCGATGAATGTTTATTAATATAACGGGAAAACATTCATCTCAAACTGTGATTTGACCTTATTCTTGCTTCAAAAACAGCCTCTGTGTGCCCTTCGCTATCTATTTCAGAAAGATATTTTTTCAATATAAATCCGTGGGGTACTTGAACAGTTACATACTTCCTAATGGATGCGAGAAATAAAATTTTTAAATAATTGACAATAAAATAACGAAGATGTTATAATTAAGCCGATATAAATCCTATATGGAATGGCAGAATTCCTATATATTAAAAGGGAGAAAAAAGATGGAACAGCAAAAAAATGTATCAAGTGCTGTTATAAGGCGTTTACCAAGGTACTATAGATATCTGTCCGATCTTTTAAGAATGGATATTGTAAGGATATCTTCAGGGGAACTTAGTGAACGAATGGGTATTACCGCATCGCAGATAAGACAGGACTTGAATTGTTTTGGCGGATTTGGTCAGCAGGGGTACGGCTATAATGTAGAATACCTTCACAGTGAGATAGGTAAAATTTTGGGCCTGGATTTAGAATTTCATACTGTCATAATAGGAGCGGGAAATATGGGACGTGCACTCGCAAACTATGAAAACTTTGAGAAAAGAGGATTCAAGCTTGTTGGTATATTTGATGTTGCTCCGGGAAAACTGGGTAATAAAATAAGGAATATAAAAATAAGGCATCTCAATGAACTTGAAAAATATGTAATAAACAACAGGGTTGATATAGCTATTCTCTCCGTACCATATGAGAAAACAAAAGAAGTTGCTGAGCTTTGCTCAAATCTTGGAATAAAAGGTTTGTGGAATTTTTCTGCAATGGAACTTAAACTTCCGAAGGATATAATAGTAGAAAACGTTCATTTGAGTGATAGCCTTATGGTGTTGGGATATAAGCTTAATAAAATAAGAGTTTAAATCTCCCTGTAAACTTTATAACCCTTTTCAATGAGAAGTTTAAAGGCTTTATCAGCACTTGCAGGGTCTGAAAGTGTGATTGTCAGGCATCCTTTTTCATATTCCCTGCTGTTTGATATATTCATGTTCTTTATGTTTATAAGTGAATCGCCTAATAAAGTAGCAATCTTGCCAAGCATTCCAGGTTTGTCTTCAACGTCTGCCACGATTTCACAGAAAGGGTCTATCAAGCCTTTCCTTCGCGAAGAGAATGAGTTTCTGTAACATCTGGCCGTATTGAAAAAATCATATATTTTTTTTGAATCTGAGTTGTTCATAGTCTTCAGGAATTCATTGAGTATTTTAATATAGGTTTTTAATATATTACGTATTTGTAAGCTGTTGCTCATTATGATGTTTTCCCACACTTCAGGGCTTGATGATGCAATTCTTGTTATATCTTTAAATCCGCCGGCTGCAAGCTTAAGCACTATGCCTTCCTTGGTATCCGTATCCTTTACAAGGTTTACAAGAGCTGAGGCAATTATATGGGGGATATGGCTGATGCTCCCGATTATTCTGTCATGCTCTTGAGCATTCATTACAACAGGTATTGCACCTATTCCTTTTATTATATCTTTCATAAGTTTAATTGAGGTATCAGTAGTGCTTTTTGAAGGTATCAATATATAGTATGCATTTTCGAAAAGATGGGGAACACTTTCCCGATATCCGGTTTTTTCAGTACCTGCCATAGGATGTCCGCCTATAAAACATGGCGTAATCTGCATTTTGTTAACATAATCAACTATTTCTTTTTTTGTACTGCCTACATCTGTTATAATACACTTTGAAGAAACTTTTCCACTTAGAATTTTTAAAAAATCCGGAGTTTTTTTGACTGGAGTACATATAAATATAATATCTGAGTTGTATACGTATTCGTTAATTTCATTAAAACCTCTGTCAATAGTACCATCGGAAATAGCATCAATAAGAGGCTGTCTGCTCCTGTTTATTGCGGTTATGTCCAATATTCCAAGCTTTTCCCTTAGTGCTCTTGCAAGTGAGCCTCCGATAAGTCCAAGCCCGACTATAGTTATATGCTTATTCTCCATATTTAAACTCCCTGCCAAGTATTGGAGCAATACGGGATATTTCACAGCATAGATTGTCAAAAGATTCTGGTGTAAGCTGTTGAGCGGCATCCGACTGAGCATTTTTGGGATTTGGATGTACTTCTATGATTAAACCGTCTGCACCTGCTGCAATAGATGCTCTTGATAACTGAGGTACATATCTGCTTATGCCTGCTGCGTGACTTGGGTCAACAATTATAGGGAGATGGCTGAGATGCTTGGTTACAGCTATCGCACTTATATCAAGGGTACTTCTTGTTGCTGTTTCAAATGTGCGTATTCCTCTTTCACATAAGACCACATTATAATTTCCCTCGCTCATAATATATTCGGCAGCATTGAGCCATTCTTCTATTGTAGAGGAAATACCCCGTTTATAAAGTACAGGTTTGCCGGAACGGCCGATTTCTTTTAAAAGCTGAAAGTTCTGTGAATTACGGGTGCCTATTTGAAACATGTCAACATATTTATATGCTGTTTCAATTGTGCGTTCACTTGTTACCTCACTGACTATCAGAAGTCCGGTTTCCTCCGAGGCTTCTTTCAGCAGTTTGAGGCCCTCTTCCTCAAGGCCCTGAAAAGAATAAGGCGAGGTTCTTGGTTTAAAGGCTCCACCCCTTAAAAAATGTGCTCCTGATTTTTTCACTGCCCTGGCAGCTTGAAGAATCTGTTCACGGCTTTCCACAGCACAAGGGCCTGCAATTATTGCAAGTTCTTTTCCTCCTATTTTCCTTCCTTTTACATTTACAACGCTTTTATCAGGCTTAAAAGCCTTACTTGCAAGTTTGTATGATTCAACTATTGGAACCAGTTTTTCAACTCCCGACATCAGTTCAAGGGGTACATCATTCAATACCTGTTTATTACCGATTACACCGATTATCGTACGTTCGGTACCCTTGGAAATATGAACTCCAAGCCCAAGTGATTTCAAAACATCTGAAACTTCATCAATTTCATTATCTTTTGAACCTGGTTTCATTACAATAATCATAAATTTTTCCCTTTCCGGTACATACTGTATTTTTACTTTAAAAACATATTCATTTTTAACTTAATACATTACCCCTATAATTTACCCTGATATTGTAATCTTGTCAAGAAAACCACAGGTAAAATAAAAAAATACTGTTCAACTATATGAATGTTTGTTATAATAAAACCCATAATAATAATAAAGAAATTAAAACTTTATTATAAAAAGCCAGGGGGGAATTGCTTATGAAAGACTATAATTCGGATAAAATCAGGAATATATGCCTGATGTCTCACGGCGGTGCGGGAAAAACAACACTTGCAGAGGCCATATTGTATAACACAGAAATACTGGAAAGATGCGGTAAAGTTAATGATGGTAATACAACAACGGATTATGATCCGGAAGAGATTAGAAGAAAGATTTCAATAAATACAGCGATAGCGCCATGTGAATGGAAAGACCATAAATTAAATATTGTTGATACACCCGGATACTTTGACTTTGTAGGAGAGGTAATACAGGGGATAAGAATAAGTGATGCTGCAGTTATACTTGTTTCAGCAAAAGGAGGAGTAGAGGTAGGAACGGAAAAATCCTGGGATTATGCAGTTGAAAGAGATATCCCAAGAATGTTTTTTGTAAACAAGATGGATGAGGATAACGCAGATTTTGATAAAACATATGATAAACTGAAAGAGTTATATGGAAACAGCATTATAATATACCAGCTTCCTATTATTCAAGGAGAAAAATTTATCGGCATAGTTGATATTGTACATATGAAAGCCAGAAAGTTTGAAAATGGCGGTTTTGTAGAAATTGAAATACCTGAATCAATGGCAGAAAGAGTTAATGAAGTGAGAGAAGCCTTAAAGGAAGCAGTTGCAGAGACAGATGAAGAACTTTTGGAGAAATTTTTTGACGGGGGAGAGTTTACGTCCGAGGAAATAAAAAAAGGTTTAAGCCTGGGTATTAAAGACGGTTCAATATCACCTGTTTTATGCGGTTCTGCTTTAAATAATGCAGGAGTAAAGCTTTTGATGGATGCTTTAGTTGAATATCTGCCTTCACCGGAAGCAGCCGGAACAGTTAAGGTTCAAAAAAATAATGATGTAATTGAGTTAAAAACAGTACCTGATGAGAAATTGTCAGCTCTTGTTTTTAAAACAATTGCCGATCCGTTTGTTGGTAAGATAACAATGTTCAAAGTATATACAGGTACATTGAATTCAAATTCGGTTCTTTTAAATACAAAAACAGGCAAAACTGAAAAGCTTGCTCAATTATTCATAATGAGAGGGAAAAAACAATTACCTGTGGAAAAACTGATTGCGGGCGATATTGGGGCAGTTGCAAAACTTCAGGGTACAAATACGGGAGATACGCTTTGTGACCAGTCAAATCCGGTTATAATTGAGGGTATTGAATTTCCTGAGCCAATGCTTTCGCTTGCAATTGAACCAAAGGCCAAAGGGGATGAGGAGAAAATAGGGCAGGGGCTCCAGAAATTACAGGATGAGGATCCTACCTTCAAGGTTGAAATAAACAATGAAACACACCAAACTCTTATATCAGGGGTAGGTGAACAGCATCTCGATGTTATAGTAAGCAAGCTTAAAGCTAAGTTCGGGGTTTCAGTCAATCTCATAGATCCAAAAATACCTTACAGGGAAACAATAAGGAAGCATGTAAAAGTGGAAGGAAAGCATAAAAAGCAGACCGGAGGGCATGGTCAATACGGTCATGTGTGGATTGAATTTGAGCCCGGAGAGCAGGAAGACCTTCAGTTTGAGGAGAAAATATTTGGAGGTGCAGTGCCAAGGCAATATTTCCCAGCGGTTGAAAAGGGCTTGAGAGAGAGCATGCAGCATGGAGTACTTGCAGGTTATCCTGTTGTTAACCTTAAAGCGTTACTTGTTGACGGTTCCTTCCATCCGGTGGATTCTTCGGAAATGGCGTTTAAATTGGCTGCAAGTCTTGCATACAGGAAAGGGTTAAAGGAAGCGTCTCCTGTACTTCTTGAACCTATTGCAAAGGTTGATGTATTTGTACCGGATAATTACATGGGGGATATAATAGGTGATTTGAATAAAAGAAGGGGGAGAATAATGGGTATGAATCCTGTTGAAGGAGGATTACAACAGATATCAGCGGAGGTG
The DNA here is from genome assembly GCA_964486515.1 of uncultured Eubacteriales bacterium. Classification (GTDB taxonomy): domain Bacteria; phylum Bacillota; class Clostridia; order Acetivibrionales; family CAZANH01; genus CAZANH01. The sequence continues at coordinate 5,941 of CAZANH010000317.1, read as the reverse complement.
CCCATGGCTGAAATGTTCAAATATGCCACAGATTTAAGATCGATGACGCAGAGCAGGGGTTATTTTAAGATGGAATTTTCAAGATATGAAGAGACTCCTGTGAATATAGCGGAAAAGGTTATTGAAACAGCAAAGAAAGAAATGCAGGAGGAATAGGGAATAATCCCTTCCATAAAGGTAAAACTAATAGGGAGAAAGTATGTTAATCCCCATATTGGTGATTGTCAAGGAAGGGAGTGTTGCTGTTTGGCAAACAGGGAAGACAGAAAAAATATAAGGGATGAAAGAATAGAGGATACAACCATGTATGGTGAATTTATTTCATCATTCAATCAATGGGTAACGCTGGACAGGCAAAAGAAGAAAACTGAATTTTTGGAAGAAATATCAAGTAAATTTTCTCCGAAAAAAAATGATAAGGTTGGGAAAGAAACTGAAAAGAAACCCGAAAAGAAATGATAAAAAGTTCTTGCATTCAGTTAGGTTTAGTACTATAATGATAATGTAAAAGTCAAAGATAGTCAAAATCAATTGAGGTGATTAATGTGGCAAGATTGAGCGATATAATTGAGGCTTTTATAAAGCAGATGATAAATGATACTGATGGTTCAATAGAAATACAGAGGAATGAATTGGCAAATTATTTTAAGTGTGTACCTTCCCAGATAAATTATGTGATAGATACAAGATTTAACAATGAGAGGGGTTATTATGTGGAAAGCCGCAGAGGCGGTGGAGGATATATAAAAATAAAAAGGATTAATATAAAAAGGCCAGGCAATTATCTTATGCATATTATATCATCAATGGGAGGAAATATTTCACAGCAGTCTGCAGAAATATTTATAAACAATTTTATTGATTATGATGTAATAACTGTAAGAGAAGGCCTTATTCTAAAAGCGGCAATGAGTGACAAGGTTTTGGGTAGTGTACCAGTACATCACAGAGATATGCTAAGGGCGAATATTTTGAAAAATACACTTGCAAGCCTTTTGGTTTAAGTAAGAAATGAATTAATAAAAAAAGCATAATATATAATATAATATATAATGAAATATTAAATTATATATTAATTTAAAAAATAAGGAGTGTTGAAAATGCTTTGTCAAATATGTCAAAAAAGGCCGGCAACGGTTCATTATACACAGATAGTTGATGGGAAAAAAGTTGAGTTATACCTTTGTGAACAGTGTGCGAATGAGAACAGCAATAAATTAAATATTATGTTTCCCTTTAACATAAGTAATTTTTTCTCAGGGTTGGTTCTGCCTGAAAATGAGTCTCATTATATTACTTCACCGACAGAAGATAATATTTGTAAAACATGTGGCATGAGTTTTAATGATTTTAAAGACGAAGGAAAACTGGGATGCGAGAATTGCTATGAAGTATACAAAGATAAATTGACACCTATTCTTAAAAGGCTGCATGGCAGTACCAGACACACAGGCAAGGTACCTGGGAAATTATATAAGAGTATAAAAGTGTCAAAAGAGATTGAGATTTTAAAGCAGCAGCTTGATGAAGCCATAAGAAAAGAAGAATATGAAGAGGCTGCAAAAATAAGGGACAAAATCAAGGCTATTGAAAAGACAGCCTGAAAGCAAGTTAAAGTTGTAAGTTATTATGATAAAATCAGGAGGTATTTGCATGAACAAAGAGCAGACAGGCAAAGAATTGATGTCTGATGTTGTTATAAGCAGCAGGGTAAGGCTCGCAAGAAATATAAAAGGTTATATTTTTCCTGGGAAAATAAGTGAGGGTCATGCGGATGAAGTACGGAAGAAGGTTAAAAATGCCGTATTGAACAGTGGCAATACCGTGATAAGTAATTTTGTGTTTATGGATATGGCGGGATTAAGCCAGTTAGACAGACAGGTACTTGTTGAAAAACATCTGATAAGCAGGGATATGCTTGATGAAAAAAAAGCAAAAGGTGTAATAATAAGCCGTGATGAAAAAATAAGCCTTCTTATTAATGAAGAGGATCATATAAGAATTCAGTGCCTTTTCCCGGGCATGCAAATGGAAAGGGCATCTCAGCTTTGCAGTAAGATAGATAATCTGCTTGAAGAAAAGCTGGAATTTGCGTTCAGCAATGAATTCGGTTACCTGACAAGCTGTCCTACAAATGTCGGTACGGGTATGAGAGCATCAGTAATGCTGCATCTTCCTGCCCTTTCAATGACAGGGTATATAAAAAGTATACTTGAAGCGTGTACAAAACTAGGCGTTGCTGTAAGAGGAGTTTACGGTGAACACAGTGAAGCTCTGGGAGATATGTTTCAGATGTCAAATCAGGTAACATTGGGACAGACAGAAGAAGAGATAGTTACCAGCATAAAGAGCGTGGTTTCACAGATACTTGAACAGGAAAGAAATTTACGAAAGAAACTTTACGAACAGAATCCATACAAATTTGAAGACAGGATATTTCGTTCGCTGGGGCTTTTTAAAAATGCACGTATTATAACATCAGATGAAAGCTATAAATTAATTTCAGATGTCAGGCTTGGAGTATATATGGGTATAATAAAGGATGTTGATATTAAGACACTTAACGAACTCATGCTTCTGCTGCAGCCTGCGAGCCTTCAAAAACATTCAGGCAAGAATTTAAGTGTGGATGAAAGAGATATAAAAAGAGCGGAATTAGTAAGAAAAGTGTTGGTTTAAGAAAGGTGATGGTGTGATTATGTACGGAAGATTTACGGAAAAAGCTGAAAAGGCAATAGCATATTCTCAGCAGATTGCAGTAAAACTTGGGCACAATTATGTTGGCACTGAACATTTGCTTGCCGGGCTTTTAAAAGAGGGAAGCGGTGTTGCGGCAAGAGTCCTTCAGAGCCAGGGATTAACGGAACAGAAGGTTTTAGAAGAAATAGAAAAACTTATAGGTAAAGGTGAGGAAGTTGGAAAGCAACCTTCAGGATTTACTCCGCGCACAAAAAGAGTGCTTGAATTAAGCTACAGAGAGGCGAGAAGGCTGGGCAGTACCTATATAGGAACAGAACACATTCTTCTGGGAATAATGAAAGAAGGCGATAGTGTTGCTGTTAGAATAATGACAGATATGGGAATTGATGGACAAAAGTTACTAGGAGAACTTGTAAAATTATTAAATGAAGCCGTACCAGGAATAAATAATCCATCTGGCATAAATAATAACTATGGGAATACGCCTACATTAAACCAGTTTGGAAGGGATCTTACCAGCCTTGCAAGAGAAGATAAGTTTGATCCTATTATAGGGCGTGAAAAGGAAATTGAAAGAGTCGTACAAATTTTAAGCAGAAGAACTAAAAACAACCCCTGCCTGATAGGAGAGCCAGGTGTCGGAAAAACTGCAATTGCAGAAGGGCTTGCGCAAAAAATAGTTGAGGGTAATATCCCTGAAACATTAAAGAGTAAGAGAGTAATTACTCTTGACCTTTCTGCAATGGTAGCCGGTGCAAAATACAGAGGTGAATTTGAAGACAGACTCAAAAAGGCACTCGCTGAAATAATAAAGACAGGTAATGTAATTCTGTTTATTGATGAAATGCATACTATTATTGGTGCCGGTGCTGCCGAAGGAGCTATTGATGCCTCCAATATACTGAAACCCTCACTGGCAAGGGGTGAAATACAGGTAATAGGAGCTACCACGCTTAATGAATACAGAAAATATGTTGAGAAGGATGCTGCCCTTGAAAGGCGGTTTCAACCGATAATGGTGGGTGAACCAACTGAAGAGGAAGCTGTGTTGATATTAAAAGGGATAAGGGATAAATATGAGGCACACCATGGTGTTAAAATAACGGATGATGCAGTTGAAGCAGCAGTCAACCTTTCGGCACGATATATATCGGACAGGTATCTGCCTGATAAGGCAATAGACCTTATAGATGAAGCATCATCTAGGGTGAGGCTTAAGGCATTTACAGCACCTCCTGACCTGAAGGAGCTTGAGGAACAAATAAAAAAACTGAATAAAGAAAAAGAAGAGGCAATAAAATGCCAGGAGTTTGAAAAAGCTGCCAGGATAAGAGATAAGGAACATGAAATCAAGGAGCGTTTACAGAAGGAAAAAAATAATTGGCAGCAAAAAAACCAGATGAAGACAGATACTGTCAGTGAGGATGAAATAGCTGACATTGTATCAAGCTGGACAGAGATTCCTGTTAAAAGGCTTATGGAAGAAGAATCAGAGCGGTTGATGAAAATGGAAGAAACACTGCACAAACGTGTTGTAGGCCAGGATGAAGCTGTAAAAGCTGTTTCAAGGGCAATAAGGAGAGGCCGTGTGGGATTAAAGGATCCTAAACGCCCTGTTGGTTCGTTCATATTTTTAGGGCCAACCGGTGTTGGAAAGACAGAACTTTGCAAAGCACTGGCAGAAGCGCTCTTTGGTGATGAGAATGCCATGATTAGAACGGACATGTCGGAATATATGGAAAGGCATACCGTATCCAAACTAATAGGTTCTCCACCTGGATATGTTGGATTTGAAGAGGGAGGGCAGCTTACAGAAAAGGTCAGAAGAAAACCATATTCGGTGCTGCTGTTTGATGAAATTGAAAAGGCTCATCCCGATGTATTTAATATATTACTGCAGATACTTGAAGACGGAAGGCTAACAGATGCACAGGGGAGGTCGGTAAATTTCAGGAACACGGTAATAATAATGACTTCAAATATAGGTGGAAGACTTATCACTGAACCAAAGAAGCTTGGATTTGCTCCGGGAACAGAAGATGTTGAGAAAAGTTACAAGGAAATGAAGGATGTAGTAATGGGCGAGCTTAAAAAAGCTTTCAGGCCGGAATTTTTAAACAGGGTTGATGAGGTTATGGTATTCCATCCGCTTAGCGAGGATGATATAAAACAAATAGTAGGCATTATGCTCAACAATCTATCAAAAAGGCTTAAGGATAATGCAATAACGATTGATGTGAGTGATGAAGCTAAAATGTTCCTTGCAAAAAAAGGCTATGATAAAGTATTTGGTGCAAGGCCTTTAAGGCGGTCCATACAAAGTCTTATAGAAGACAAACTTGCCGAGGAGATGTTGGAAGGCCGTATAAAGACGGGTGATGCTGTTAAGGTTGATCTTAAAGAAGAAGAAATTGTGGTAACCAAGAAGTAAACGGGTCTGCATGGTGCCATTAAAATAAACTAATGAGGTAGAATTTATGTTACTTTATATTATCCGCCATGGAGAACCGGATTACTTGAATGATACTTTGACGGATATCGGGAAAAAACAAGCAGAAGCCCTTTCTGAAAGACTGTTAGCATCAGGTATTAATAGGATATTTACTTCACCATTAGGTAGAGCAGTTGCAACTGCTCTGCCTTCTTGTAAACTGCTAAAGTTGGATTATACTATAGAAAACTGGTGCAGAGAAGATGATGCATGGAATGATTTTTCAGGCTTAATATCAAACAATGAAAGAAAATGGGTTTTTCAACAACAAAATACATTACTTAAAAATGACAATACAATAAAATGCTTTGATGATTGGTATAAAATCAAAAGCATAAGTTTTGTTAATGCAAAAGCTGGTATGGAAAGAATAGAAAAACATTCGGATGAGTTTTTAAATCGTTTGGGATATGAAAGAAAAGGCAGTATATACAAAATATTAAGGCATAATGAAGAAAAGGTTGCAGTATTTTGCCATCAGGGCTTTGCACTTGCATGGATATAAGACACCTATCGTTGACTTGTCATAATTATTATCGGGGTTATAATTTTTCTTGATTCCTGTGGTCAATTATTATACTTTCAGTACGCCAAATTGTAACCTTGAATTGATTTCCTTCCCGATCATCTTTAAAATCTGTATCCGGATGTTCTTTTATGGCTCTTCTAATGCCGTTTCCAAGCCCACGAAACGGAAGTATCTTGCTCATAAACGACGCAATTGTAGAATTCCGGATAATAGAATTTCCG
>CAZANH010000316.1:0-3005 GCA_964486515.1 uncultured Eubacteriales bacterium | reverse complement strand
GCATTATAAATCAAGATATTATTATTTATTCAAAGAATTGCAAAGCAATTCTACCTTTTTAATTTAAAAGGCCGCCGCGCCAGCGGCTTCGTTCTTTATATGCTAATGCACCTGAAGAATATTTATCATAATGAATAACACTTTAAAAGTATTCATAAGCTGTTCTATTCCTTTTAGCGCAAATTCTCCAGGAATGTAATTCTAGACAAGTTATGTTTCAGTTTTAAACCTTGACAACGAGCCTCTGCATATACGGTGTACGCCATTCGGGCGGAGGCCACGACGCATCAAAACCTTATATTTACTGGCTCAGAACACCCCTTGCCGGCGCCGGGAACTCAACATATTATATTGACCAGAACGGCTCTTTAGACCATGCCCTTGCATATGGTGGAAATTTAGGCCTCAGGCCTGCTCTTTACGTAAGCTATGAAACCTTGAGATATGGAAATGGTTCTCTGGAAGATCCCTACAGATTCACAAGCGAAAGAAAAGAAGCCGTTGACATACCTGTATCAACAGATACTCCTGCAGACCAGCCTTCCCCCTCAGAACTGACGGCATCATTTTCAAATGTCCCTGCAGGTTGGGGCAATACATCAGTAAATATGCTAAACGGCGGATGTATAGGTATGGAAAACGGATTTGCGTATTTTAATTCTTCCTCCGGTATTGTCACGAAAATAAACCACGATGGGAGCCAGAAACAGGACCTTCCTGTGAAAGAAAATGCTGCCGTTTATAATATAAACGTTATAAACGGGAATATCTATTATCCGGGCAAAGCATCCATAGAAGTCACCAAGAGCGGAGGTAGCACCACATCCATTGGAAATTTATGTTAATCATCCAAAAGCGGGGACCCAAATTTCCTGATGGTTCAGGGAGAATGGATGTATTACTGCGTAAGCGCCTCGGATGGCAGAACCAGGATATACAAGATGAAGACTGATGGAAGCAATAGAACAAAACTGGAGCAGTTTGACCATGTGCCTGGAAATATGGCATATGGCAGTGATGGTATATACTATCTTGCCTCTCCCAAGGGCGGAAATTCATCCGCAATTTACAGGGTAAGATATGATACAGCTGGACTGCCGCAGGAGTACGGTGGCAGCAACTTTTCTAATTCCGAAATAATTGTTGAGATTGAATCATCCGACAGGTTTGCCATATTTGGTGACAGGCTCTATTATGTGACTGGTGACAATGTAATATACGGTATAAAATCAGATGGCAGCGGCAAAAAAGATAGCTGATGCTGATCTGCAGACTTTGGGCTTGTTCGTTCCTTTTTACACTTTAATGTGCGAAGTAGATGAGTGGCTTTATGTAAATATCACGGGCAAGGGAACCTGTAGGATTAAGACCGACGGAAGTCAGAAAATAGAGTTGATTACCCCCAATTTATCTGCTGCAGTATTTAACAATGAATTATACTTTTTAACTCAAGGAAAAACATTTAAAACAGACCTGAACGGAAAGAATCAAAAAGTGCTGCAATAGCGGTAGACATACAAAACGGTCAAAATAAGTTAGAATATTAGTATGGAGAAAAGCTTTTCATTATATTCGGTAGCTTCAAGTACATCCTCAATATGGTAGGTATTTCTATCCTTGGGATATTCAATTATCAATGCTCTAATCTAGAAGCTTTACATTGAATATAAATATTCCCTGTGCTATAATAACATTACGTTAAATTATTTGCAAAAAGGAGGTTGCCTATGAGAATATATTTGGATAATTGCTCCTTTAACAGACCTTTTGATAGCCAGAATTCTTTAAAGATAAAACTTGAAGCTCAAGCTAAATTGTATATTCAGCAATTAGTTATGGAGAAAAAGCTCGAATTGGTTTGGTCATTCATATTAGAATATGAAAACGATAATAATCCTTTTGAAGAACGGAAGGTAAGAATTTCAAAGTGGCAGGATATAGCAGTATTTGATTGTGACGAGAACGATGAGATTGTAAAAAAAGCAACATTTTTAATGAAAAAAGGGTTGCATCAGAAAGATGCATTGCATATTGCCAGTGCAATTTTTTCAAAGGTTGATTATTTTATTACTACTGATGCAAAGATAATTAACAAAAAAATTGATTCAATAGAGATATTAAATCCTGTTGATTTCGTATTAAGAATGGAGGGAACAATATGAGAACAGATGCAATAATCAAAAGAGAAGGAATGCAGGCAATTTTTGAAAAGTTAAGCATGGTTGAAGCTGAACGATTCATTACGCTATTACTAAGTGAACCGTTTGATTATACGGAATGGCAAAGAGGTTTATTTGGTAATGTGTCTGTGAAAGAGCTTAGTTCTTTAGCTATGGAAAATAGGCTAAGAAAAAGAGAAGAAAACTGAAATTCCTGTCTCTCTCGTAGGTTTCTTTGATGTATCATGCCCTTATGGACTATCTTGGATTAAAGGGCTCGGATCAAAAATAAATAGTATTTGATTCTCGCATACCGAAGCCTCCGGCAGTGATTGTATGCATGCTGAGAAGGAACTCCAAGCAGAAGTGGCTGTGGTGAGCCATGATATGATTAATTATGGAATACCTCAAAGAGGAAGGAGCACGGCAGGTTGAGGAAAATAAAGAAAGATGATGTAAGAGTAGGTGAAGTCATTGATGAACTGCCAAGCGTTGATGATGTTAAGTTACCTTCCGGTGTACCAAATCTGAAAAAATATATTATTAATAATAAGGAGCGTATAAAATATCAAGAATTTATAGAAAAGGGATATCTTATTGGAAGTTGTGCAGTAGAAAGTGGTCATAAGGGTATATTACAACAAAGGTTGAAACAGGCAGGCTCTCAACAAGTCAGGTTGGGAGGAACTTTTTGCCTTGCAGTAATGCATCCTCAGTCAGGAAAAGCTGTGTTTTTCATATCCTTTTTATATCAGGGACGGAAAACTTCCGACAGGTCAATCTTCAATCCTTCAAAAAAGTATGACACAAGGATGTCCGGTATATTGAAATTACTGAATTCGTCCA
>CAZANH010000315.1:0-10546 GCA_964486515.1 uncultured Eubacteriales bacterium | reverse complement strand
AATGCAAGGCCTGGTCTTCTTTGGCTCAGAGCCTCTTGTTGGGTCAAGCTCCACCCAATAGATTTCATATTGGTTTACCATTCCCAATCCTCTACCCCTTCACTGAGATTATCCTTGATAAGCAGTTTGTCTTCTCCAAAAGCATTCATTTCTTTGAATTTGTCACCCCAACCTTCCCGTGGATTTTTAATTGGGATCATTATAATTTGACCATCCTTAACGATCATTTCAACTTTATTAGTGATATTGCACTCTTTAAGAACAATAGCCGGAATCCGTATTCCCTTCGAATTACCTATTCTTACGATATCAACTTTCATGTAAACTGCCTCCCATAGCATAAATACTTTGTAATTACATTATACCATGCATTTTCTCCAATGACAATTACATATATACCAGAAAAAAAACAAATTAAAATTTTTTATGCTGCCAATGAAATTTTATTAAATGACACTTCATCTGATTCCTACTACAGCTTTACGCTATCCCTGACTACTCGCTGCCAAGGCATAATTTGATTGCAGCCGAAGGCTGCGGTATGAATCAATCCTTAAAAGATGCAAGCCTTTGCATGAGCAGTGTATTTCTTTTTTCCACACGGTTATTGCTTACTGCTATCGCAATGGCTTTTTTTGTTCCCACAAGTACGAGTGCGTTTTTTGCCCTTGTAACGCATGTATATAAAAGGTTCCTTTTAAGCATTATGTAATGCTGTGTTGAAATAGGTGCTACTACTATTTTATATTCGCTGCCCTGACTTTTGTGAATGGTTGTTGCATAGGCGAGAACAACCTCATCAAGTTCTGTTGCATCATATTGGATTTCATTTCCGTAAAATTTTATCAGCAGTGTCCTGTCTTCAAGGTTTATGGTGGTTATCTTCCCTATATCGCCATTGAATACATTTTTTTCGTAATTGTTTTTTATCTGCATGACCTTGTCGTTAAGATGGAATAAAGCACCGCCATATTTTATAAAAACATTGGAGGGGTTTAATGCTTGCTGTAAAACCATGTTGAGGTTTTGAGCACCCGTATCCCCCCTCTGCATAGGGCACAAAACCTGTATATCATCTATCGGATTGACTTTGTAATATCCGGGCAAACGGGTTGTACAAAGCTCCTTGATGGTTTCAGCCGCTTTTTTGGGATCTTCTTCTTCAATAAAGAAAAAATCACTATGTTTGTTTCTTCTTATATCAGGAAATTCTCCCCTGTTTATCCTGTGAGCGTTCATGACTATTGAACTGCCCCTGGCCTGTCTGAATATTCTTTTAAGATTTATTACCTTTACCAGGCCGGATTTTATTATGTCATTAAGAACATTGCCCGCTCCGACCGAAGGCAGTTGATCGGAATCACCGACAAGGATGACAACTGCGTTGTCTGGAACTGCCTTTAAAAGATTATACATAAGAATTATATCAACCATGGAGGTTTCATCAATAATGAGGACATTGCATTCGAGCGGATTCTCTTCATTCCTTCCATAACTTGACGGTGGTTTGCTTTCAAGCAGCCTGTGTATGGTTTTTGCCTCCATGCCGGTTGCTTCTGATAATCTTTTTGCTGCCCTGCCTGTGGGTGCGGCAAGAAGTACCTTTGCACGCAGGTTCATAAAAACTCTTATGATTGCAAGAGTCGTTGTTGTTTTTCCTGTCCCGGGCCCACCCGTTAATACCATAAACTTTGAACACGAGGCGGCCTTGATGGCATCGATCTGTACCTTATCATACTTAATGTCTGATTGTTTTTGAACCCTTTCTATTATTTCTTCCGGCTTGGAGGTTAAAAACATGCTTTTTGCCTGTACAATTTCTTTTATCCTTCTTGCTGTTCCTGTTTCACTATAAAAGAATGAAGGCAGATACAAAGAATTTTCCATATCGCAGATAATTCTTTCTTCTTCAATCATTTTATCTATTGTATCTGTTACAAGATCTGGATTTACTTCAAGAATATCTTCCGCTTTGGAAATGATCTGTTCAAGGGTGGCATAACAATGCCCGTCATCGGATAACTCGTTAAGAATATATATTATGCCGGATCGGCAACGCTCGTACGAATTTGCATCAAAGCCAAGATTACGAGCTATCTTGTCAGCTGTTTTAAAGCCAATACCCCAGATATCGTCTGCCAGTGCGTATGGATTGTTTTTAACCTTGCTGATGCTTTCGTTTCCATATGTTTTATATATCTTTATTGCGTAAGCTGTTGAAACACCGCTGCTTTGTAAAAACAGCATGACATTTTTGATTTCCTTTTGTTCCTGCCATGCCTGCTTGATCATTTCGATACGCTTTGGGCCAATACCTTCAACATCATTAAGACGGTCAGGTTCATTATCTATAATGTTTATGGTATTTTCTTTGAAGTGTTTTACAATCCTTTTGGCGTTTACAGGGCCAATTCCTTTTATAAGGCCGCTTCCAAGATACTTTTCTATTCCTGCGATTGTAGCAGGGACAGTTTCTGTAAAATCAACAACCTTAAACTGCCTTCCGTATTTGCTGTCGGTTTTCCATTCACCTGTCAGTTTTACTGAAGCACCGGCATTAACAAAGGCAAAACTGCCTACGGCAGTGACAAGTTCTGAATAACCCTTTGACCTTAGCTTTACGACGCAAAAACCGGTCTCTTCATTAGCATATGTAATTCTTTCAACAATTCCACCCAGTTGATCCATAAGCCCATTCCTTCTTTATAGTATCCGAGACTCCTCGTGTCGTAGAAATATTAACACATATGTATTATCATGTCAATCTTCAAAGCGGGCCAAAAGCAATATCAAATAACACAAAGAATAGAAAGGGCATTTTCTCAATGATTACCTATATGTTCCAGATAGCTCTTTATTGCAAGTATATTCTCAGGAGGGGTTCCGTAGGGAACAACTCCTGTACCCAGAATAAATTTATTATAACCTTTTACTTTCTGAAGGATATTATCAACGCTGGCTATTACGTCTTCAACCGTTCCACTTTCTACCAGTTTGGGATCGATATTTCCTCTTAACGTCATTTCCTTTTTGGAAGCCTTCCTTAAAAACAGTTCAATATCTACTTCAAAATCTGCTATGATAAGTGTTGTACCGGTTGCTAGCATGTCGTCCAGAATTTCGGAAGTATCACCGCCTATTACAAGAGGTACCACGGGTGTACCTTTACTTTTAATATGCTCTATTATTTCCTTTTCATACGGAGCAACATATTCAGCATATATACCCGGAGATACCAGCGGTGGGGTAGCCCATGACTCAAACATCGTGATTCCCAGCCCATGATTGATGATTTCATCGCAGTAACATTTCTGAAATTCCAAAACCCCGGATAAAAGGTCAATAATTTTACTTTCACCGTCAATGCAGTCGGCAATCATATTTTCAAATCCGTATAATTCCGCGGATATGGAAAAAGGGCCGGAAATACCCACTCCTACATTAACCTCATTTACCAATCGGCCATTGATGTTTTTAGCTGCGTCCAGTATTTTGCTTATCCTGCCTTTTGCCGTTGAAAAAGTAAGATTTTCTATATTAAAGGATTCAGACAGGGGATGGCTGAAGATTCCCGGTATTGAGTTGTCATTATGAAACCTTACCTTACAGCCCAATGCTTCAGCTTCTATATTATAGACATCGATGCCTATTGTAAGGGCATCATGCTTATATTTTTCATATGCTGCAAGATGTGCAGCTTCAAGCAAACCGGTATCCATAGCAGTTTCACTGGGAGTTTTACCGATAATTGCCGCACTGTGTTCAAGAATTGTTGGCATGAAAGGTAGCCTGTCTGACTTTTCACCGCTATTTACCGCTCTAAGCCTTTGTTTGGCATTCACTGGATTTGCCTCCTTTATTCAACCATTTACCATACTAACTTTTATATTATAGTTTTTAAAAGAATTAATCTATGTTTTATTTGCAGCAATATTAACTTTATTTGCTTATGTTTAGGAATGACGGAATAATAACCCCCGATTTTGAGGGAAAAAATTTTTTGATAGTGCAAGGCGAATATCTTATACTTAACTTTTTACAGGTATTTCACATAAATACTTTGTCCAGTTTTAACTCAAGGCCACCAAAAAGGAATGATTTACAGGTCATATCCGACAGAAATGTCTTGTGAGCCTTTATATTGCAATCCTCAAACAGATATATGGATACTTCCCTGATGTCAGGGTCAACAATCCAGTATTCTTTCACTCCAGAGCACATATATAGATTAAGCTTTGTAATCATGTCCTTGCTCTTGGTGGAACTTGAGAGTATTTCAACCGCCAGTGAAGGAATACCCATATAGTACCCGGAATCATCCATTTTCTCTTCCAGGTCACATATCACGATTATATCAGGCTGGACTACATCAGGGTCATTATTTTGAAGATTAAGGGTAATGTCAAATGGTGCATAATAAGGTATACACTTCCTTCCATCAAACCAGTTGAAAAGTTCCACATAAATCCTTGATGATGCATGTTGGTGGTAAACCTTTGGGGATGCCAGCAAATACACATGACCGTCAATGAGTTCATACCGTTCTTCAGTATTGGCCGTAAACTTCTTGAATTCCCTGTAGGTCATCTTCCCAATGCTACTTTTTGTGTCATTATAGTTATAGGCTGTATTTTTTTCACTTACAACAGACTCATCCCTTATAGCATTGAGAACAGCGTATTCCCTGCCGTGTCTGGTGATTATTACATCCTCACTTCGGCACTTTTCCAGATATTCTCCCAGTTTGTTTTTAAGGTCAGTGGCTTTTACATACATTAATATCACTCCATTTAGCTATATTCAAATACATTATAGCTAAAATAGCCAGAAATGTCAAGAACGGATTGGAACGGATTTCGTATATTTATGCCATAGTCTCTAGCATTTTCAATGTCACGCTGTATTTTAATTCCCTGCCTTCCATAAAATTGATGAATTCTTCAGCCATATAGCGGCCCATTCGCTCTATTTCCCTGCCCATACTGCCTGCAATATGGGTAGTAAGGATTACATTTTTCATTTTATAAAGTTCGCTGCCAGTTTCAGGAGGTTCAGGAAAGGTTACGTCAAGAACGGCAGTCCTTGTAGGTACGGTTTTTAACGAATCAATTAAATCATTTTCCACTACCTGAGCTCCCCGTCCGGTATTTATAAAAGTGGCATTTGGAAGCATAATGCTGAAATGTTTCTTGTTAAGTATCCCAACAGTATCAGGAAGGTTAGCAATGTGGTTTGATATGGATTGGCATTGGGAAAAAATTTCTGTAAGGTTGGTTTTCATAACACCCAGTTTCTTTGCTCTTTCGTCGGATAAAAAGGGGTCATATACAAGAACTTCGATGTTGAACGGTTTCAATAATTCTATTACTCTTGTCCCAATCATTCCTGCTCCGAGAATACCTGTTTTGACGGTATAATTTCCGGGAAACCCCATTGAATAATCCCTTGCCGATTTATAATCTGTTTTGGACTTGAGGGCATTTTGAAAAAAGCCTTTGTTTGCCAGAAGAATCTGTCCCAGTGTATACTCGGCAACGGGTTCTGCATTTGCTGCCCATGCACTTACAACATTTATTCCTTTGTTAAGGAAAGGCCTTGCAAACGACTGTACACTGCCTGCGGCATAAAATACCGCTTTTAATTTTGGAAGGTAATCCTGTATTTCTTCTTCGGATAATACAGGCATGCCCCATGTGGAAAAGATAATCTCTACATCCTTGACATATTCCCTGTGTTCTTCTATGTTTTTCTTATCTATAAGTTCGGGATATATGCCGGCGTATTTACTTATACCACGTATACTGTCGTGTGAATAAACCCTGTCCAGCAATTTTCTGTTATATCCCTTTGACATGAATATTGCATTTACCATAAAAACCCCCGATAAATTAAGTAAAATAATGTAGTTGCCAATGTGTTCCGGGCAATTCCTACCATTCTATAATAAATTATATAATATAATATTTAAAAGTGATAATCTATGTTTTAATTGCAGCAATATTAGCTTTATTTGCTTCAATTTCGAAAATATATTATAATTTCATTACTGAAAAGAGAATATATTATCAAAACTGTTTGAAAAAGGGGAGTTATAAATAATTGGACAAAAAAATAAACAGCAGGCTTATAAAGGTTTATAATATCATGTATGAAAGTTCAGGGCCGCTTCACTGGTGGCCTGCGGACAGCAAATTCGAGGTAATTGTGGGAGCAATCCTTACGCAGTTTGTATCATGGAGAAATGTTACAACTGCAATAAACAGGTTGAAATCAGAAGGTATATTGAGCATAGATGGTATTTGTAACGCTAACAATGAATATCTTGAGGATATTGTGAGATGTACAAGGTTTTATAAACAGAAGGCAAAAAAACTGAAGGTGTTTTGCTGCTACGTGAGGGACAATTATAAAGGAAGCCTTGATTCTTTGTTTGACAGGGATATGTATGATTTAAGGGATGAACTGCTTTCGCTGTATGGTATAGGCAAGGAAACCGCAGACAGTATATTGCTGTATGCCGCCGAAAAACCAATATTTGTTGTAGATGCCTATACAAGACGTATATTTTCAAGGCTTGGGTTTTTTAAAGAAAACATTTCCTATGAAAATATGCAGAAGTTTTTTATGGATAACCTTGCTCATGATATAAAATTATTCAATGAGTATCACGCACAGATTGACAGAATAGGTAACCATTACTGTTCGGATAAAAAACCACTATGTGGTAAATGCCCATTAAGCGTGATATGCAATTCAAATTTTTATGGTTAACTTTTTGATGGCTGTTGTTTTGCAGAACTCAAAGCTTATCTTTGATATCTGCAAGAGCCTGGGCAAGCGCATTGTTTATATTTTCATTTTCTTTTTTCTTCTGCTTGTTAATAAATCTGTTGACCTCTTGTTTCGATAGCTTTTCACTTTCTTTTTTCCTGTTTTTAAGGTAAGTGGAAAGCTTCTCTCTGTATCCACATACACAGAAAAAGGTCTGATCCTCGCCCTCGCCATGTATCTCCATTTTCTTATGACACTGCGGGCACCTGGCATTTGATACCCTGGTAAGAGATTTCCGGTAGCCGCATTCCCTATCCTGGCAAATAAGCATTTTACCTTTTTTGCCTTGGACCTCCAGCATGAATTTTCCGCATTGGGGACACCTGTTCATGGTAATGTTGTCATGCCGGAACACCTCATTATTGTGTTTTATATCACTGACGATTTTGATGGTATAGTTTTTCATGTCATTGATAAAACTTTTTTTATCAATAGTACCCTTGGATATGGCATCAAGTTTTTGTTCCCAGCGTGCAGTCAATACTGGGGACTTCAGGTCTCCGGGTACAATGTCAAGAAGTTGACTTCCCTTGGATGTGATAAAGATATCCTTTCCGCTCTTTTTAATGAGAAAGTTATTAAACAGTTTTTCAATAATGTCTGCCCTTGTGGCCACGGTTCCTATACCACCTGCTTCATTGATGGTTTTTATAAGGTCATTCCTTTCCGTATCCATATACCGTACCGGATTTTCCATTGCGGCAAGCAAACTGCCTTCGTTAAATGGAGCGGGTGGTTTTGTCTGCCCCTGGGTTGGAGATATGGATGTTACTTCTAGGGTATCACCCGTATTTATCCCGGGTAGTATTATTTCAGATGAATCCTTTCTCTCATCTTCAAGATAGCTTGTATTTTCATAAATCTCCTTCCAGCCTTTTGATATAATCTTTTTCCCTTTTGTTATGAATATTTCATTTCCTATTTTTGCATTAACTTCCGTTTGTTCATATTCCATAGGTGGAAGTAATGCTGAAAGAAAGCGTTTTACAACCAGATCGTATATTTTCCTTTCCCTGTCGCTCAGTGAATCAAGAAACACGGTTTGTTCTGTGGGTATTATGGCATGATGGTCTGTAACCTTGCTATCATCAACAAAGTTTTTGTTAATGTTTAAAGGTGCCCTCAACACTCTTGCTGCATATGCCGCATAGGAACCGGTAGTACATGCCTTAAGCCTGTCTTTGATTGTATCAACAATATCAACTGAAATATGATTCGAATCTGTTCTTGGATACGTAAGTAACTTATGAGTTTCATAAAGTCTTTGCATTATTGAAAGAGTTTCGCTTGCTGAAAAATCAAATATCCTGTTGGCATCTCTTTGTAATGAGGTAAGGTTGTAAAGCTGTGGAGGATAGTTTTTTTTCGGGGTTTTTGCTACTTTGGTTATAATTAAACCTTTTCCCTTTATTGAATCGATTATGGAATCACGTTTTTTCCTGTCAAATGTTTTATTATCTTTTGTCTTTGCATCCTGCCATGTCATTTTTAATTTTCCTGACTCTAAGGCAATGCCATAAAAGGGAACCGGCTTAAAATTTAATATTTCCTTCTCTCTTTTCGCAATCATGGACAGAGTGGGAGTTTGTACCCTTCCGCACGACAACTGGGCATTAAATTTGCAGGTTAGCGCGCGCGTGGCGTTAATTCCCACAATCCAGTCTGCTTCAGCTCGGGCTGCAGCAGATTCATATAGTTTTTCATATTTCTTTCCATCTTTGAGTTTATTGAAGCCTTCAAATATTGCCTTGTCTGTAACAGATGATATCCATAACCGCTTAATCGGCTTTTTCACATTTGCCTTTTCTATTATCCATCTTGCAACAAGTTCCCCTTCCCTTCCGGCGTCCGTAGCGATTATGATTTCACCTATATCTTTTCTTTTCATGTGTTCGGTTACGGAATTAAACTGCTTCCTTGTTTTTTTTATTACTATCAGCTTTAAATGTGAAGGAAGCATGGGAATATCCTCCAAACTCCATTTCTTATATTTTTCATTATAATACTCTGGTTCAGCAAGTGTTACGAGGTGGCCCAGAGCCCATGTAACAATAAATCTGCCTCCCTCAAGACAACCATTCCCTTTAATGTTACATTTCAATACTCTTGCGATATCCCTCGCAACAGAGGGCTTTTCAGCCAAAATCAAACTTTTGTTCATAAAAACAGTCCTTTCACATGTATAACTCAATAATTAAGTATCTTTGTAAACTTTTTAATGCTGCATCCAATTTATTATAACATTTAACCCAAAAAAAATCATCAGGACATTAACAAATTTACGATCAAAAATTGTGTTTCTTCATATTTATATTGCTTTTTTTGTGTTATGTGGTAAAATATAATTAGTAAATACAATGGAGAAATTAATAATATGGTGTTTAACACAATAAAAAAAGGAAAAAATAAGGTTGCCAATCTTCAGTTTGTTAAACAGAGCAATGCAACGCTTATACTCAACCTAATAAACAGCATGGAACCTGTTTCAAGAGCCGAGCTTGCCAGCAGCACAGGTATGAGTCCTACTACGGTGTCTTCCCTGACGGCTGAGATGCTCGAACAGGAACTTATAATTGAAACCGGCTCAGGAACATCAACTACGAGCGGAAGAAAACCCATAATGCTTGAGATTAACCCTGAAGGCGGTTATGTTATTTCGCTTGAAATGCTCAGGGAGGGATTCCATATTTGCCTGTACAACTTAAAATGCAAGCTTGTTTCAGATAAAAAGATTATTGCCAATGATTATAAAAATATTGGAAAAACAATAGTTGACGCCACAAATGATATTTTAAATAAAAGAAGTATTTCACGCGAACGTTTATTGGGAATATGTGCAGGGGTTCCAGCACTGATCGATTTTCAAAATCAAAAGATAATTTCATCAACCGTAATACCTATAGATAATAAAGATACGGATTTTTTTGCTGTTATAAAAGACAGCTTCAGAGATATGCCCGTTATAATTCAGAACGAATCCAGCTTATGTGCGTATGCCGAAAAAGAATTCGGCCAGGAAAGGAATATCAGCAATCTGGTATTTGTAGATATTAATGTAGGGATTGGCGCAGGCATAATAATTGGAGATAAAATGTTTTCCGGCGCATATGGAATGGCAGGAGAAGTAGGGCATATGACCATTGATGTAAACGGACCCCGCTGTAAATGCGGAAGTAAAGGGTGCTTTGAGGTGATGGGAAGTATTCCTGCAATGATACAAAAAATTGTGCATGCCATTATGTCCGGGAGAGAAACTATGGTAAAAGACATGATTGGAAGTGATTATAACAAATTGTGTATTGATGTTATAAAACAGGCACTGGACAGAGAAGACAATCTTGTAATGGAGGTTGTAGATGATACGGCTCATATACTTGCGGTGGGAATAAACAATATAATCAATATTTTAAATCCCCAGACAGTCGTGATTGGAGGAGAAATAATCAAGCTGGGAAAGATATTGCTGGATAAGGTAAAAGCATATTTATCGGAAATAGAGCTTAAACCCAATTTAAAAAGGGTTAAAATAAGGTTTTCAAGTGTAGGTACTAATTCTGTTACACTGGGCGGGGCAAAATATGTTCTTGACACAATCTGGAACAGCAAAGATTTTATTATGCAATAAAGACATGCGAAATAACATGCTAAAGCTACTGGATGTAAAATAATAAAAAATTAATACATTCAGTGAACAAATAAAGAAGAGGGTGTAAAA
>CAZANH010000314.1:0-4372 GCA_964486515.1 uncultured Eubacteriales bacterium | reverse complement strand
ATCTTATATTTGCTTCACAAACAGCCTCTAAGAACCTTACGCTATGTATTTCACGAAAATATTTCTTCAAGTAGATGAAAAGGGCTGTGAATGGTAACTATAATCTTCGATTGGTATATAAGGAGGTACTTGAACGGTCACTAATATTTTTCTAATGTGATATAATACCATTAAATGTTTTTATTGATTGGCGGTGAGACAAATATCAGGATGTTTGAAAAGCAAAATTTCGATCGGCTGCAAAGCATAGTATATAAGGATATTTTTGTTAATGGAACAGGTGTAAGAGTGCTGGGTATACATTATATGGTAGTTGATGAAAACTGGAGTATAAGGACACACAACCATTCATTTTTTGAATTTCACTATGTTCTGAAAAATGAAGTATACACAACTCTTAACAATAGAGAATATAAAATAGCCGCAGGTCAATATTACTTGATGCCTCCGGGGATGATGCATTCACACAGGCAAAAAGGCAGAGGCCATATCGGATTCGCTCTAAGGTGGGAATTACTGGATAATACTCAGGATAAAAGCCGTAATTGTTTTCAATCTTTATATAACGGAAAGGCATATCCGATAAAAGATAACGGCAATATCATATCCGATATGGGAATTTTTTTGGAAAAAGCCAGTAAGCATTGCAGTATTCTCGAATTACAGTTAACTTTTTTTGAGCTTCTTATTCATTTAATTTATAGCTGTACTGATAATAAATATTTGAGTTCCGATATGCAAATCGATTCAGAATATATGGATAATCAAACAGTTAAAAGTGTAATAGAATTTATTAAGGAAAATTATAAACAAAATATTGAAGTCAACGATATTGCTAATTCTGTTTACTTAAGTTACAGTTATCTTTCAAGATTATTTAAGAAACATACAGGGAAAACAGTAAATCAGTATCTTAACCAAATTCGTCTGGGAAATGCACAGTATTTATTAAAATGCTCAACAAAAGACATCAAAACAATTTCAAGAGAGGTTGGTTTTAACAATGAGTATTACTTTTCCAACGTATTTAAAAAAGTTTATGGTATTTCACCGGGAAATTACAGGAAAAAGGGAGAAACATTTTATGAATAATCAACCTTCCTTATCCGCATTTGGAGTATCCACAGTTTCTGCAAATTACGCAACCTCCGTCATGTTCCAGTTTACTACCACAATCAGGGCATACTGGAACCTTATTTGTCTCTGTATCATTAAACCCTTCTTTTATTGTTTCAGGCTTTTTTAAATCAACTACATTACCGTTACCGGTTCTGAATTTAACTACCTTTTCTATTACTTTTCCTATGGCATCCGGGCATGACAATACCTTAAGGCCTTTTTGCCTTATTGTTGTCGCACATCTTATGCCTTTTAACTGCTCTATAATAGAATTCACATCCATACCTGCCCTTAATGCTATTGATACAAGACGGCTTGTCGCCTCAGACTGCGATGGGCAGCCTCCGCCCCTACCCAGATTTGTAAATACTTCACATATACCCTGCTCATCATAATTTACAGTAATATAAAGATTACCACAGCCTGTCCTGACTTTTTCAGTAAATCCTGTGGTTATTCCTGGGCGCGGCCTTGGTACAAGAGCATGCATCTCATTACTTTTTTCTCCAGCCTTTTCTGTACCTTCTATATTAAGCACCTGTGATTCTCTGCTCCCATCTCTGTATATCGTAACACCCTTGCAATTTGTAGTATATGCAAGCATAAATACATCCTTTACGTCGTCTCTTGTGGCACTATGTGCCAAATTAACCGTTTTTGAAACTGCATTGTCCGTATATTTTTGAAACGCAGCCTGCATTTTTAAATGCCATTCCGGTGATATATCATGTGCGGTTACAAAAACATTTCTTATATCCTTCGGGATTTCCTTAATATTCTGTATTGAACCCTTTTGTGCAATTTCTTTCATAAGTTTATTTGTATAAAATCCCCTTTTCTCTGCAATCTTTTTAAAAAGAGGATTGACTTCCAGAAGTTCATCATTATCCATAACTCTTCTAATGTATGTTAATGCAAATAAAGGTTCCACACCACTTGACACACCCGCAATTATACTAAGTGTTCCTGTCGGGGCAATTGTTGTAGTAGTACCATTGCGAAGTAATGTCCCACTATCTTTGTATATACTTTTATTGTAATATGGAAATACACCTTTTTTTTCAGCAATTTCTGAAGAAGCCTCTTTAGACTTATCAGATATAAACTTCATTACTTTTTCAGCCAGTTTTAATGCTTCATTTGAATTATACGGTATACCTAGTTCTATCAGCATATCTGCCCATCCCATAACCCCAAGGCCTATTTTTCTTGTTCCTTTTGTCATCTTATTTATCATATCCAATGGATATTGATTTACCTCAATTACATTATCTAGAAAGTGAACTGCTGATTTTACAGTTTTTTCTATTTTATCATAGTCAATTTCTAATGATTTTTCAATTTTCTTTGTCATAATGCTTAGATTTACCGACCCCAGATTACAAGATTCAAAAGGAAGCAGAGGCTGCTCGCCACATGGGTTTGTACTCTCTATTTCTCCAATTTCAGGGGTTATATTGTCTTTGTTTATTCTGTCAAGAAATATAATACCGGGTTCTCCGTTATTCCATGCATTATCAATTATCATATCGAATATTTCAGAAGCTTTTTCCTTACCAACCGGTTTTTTTGTCCTTGGATCAATTAAGTCATATTCATTATCATTACCGACCGCATTCATAAATTCTTCTGTAACCGCAACACTTATATTGAAATTTGTTATATCACGATTGTCCTGTTTGCATGTTATAAATTCACGGATATCTGGGTGGTCTACCCTGAGAATACCCATATTTGCTCCTCTTCTTGTTCCACCTTGCTTAACTGCTTCTGTTGCAGCATTAAACACCTTCATGAAACTTATCGGCCCGCTTGCAACACCTCCTGTAGAGTTTACAGTAGAACCTCTAGGACGTAATCTTGAAAAACTAAAGCCTGTACCTCCACCACTTTTATGTATTAATGCCGCATTTTTTATTGATTCAAAAATACCTTCCATTGTATCTTCTATTGGTAATACAAAACATGCACTAAGCTGGCCAAGAGGCCTTCCCGCATTCATAAGCGTTGGTGAATTTGGCAAAAATTCAAGCTTCACCAGCATATTATAAAAATCATTCTCCAATTTGGAAATTTCCTCATGAGACAGGTTTTTTTTATCTGCACCTGCAACAGCTTTTGCAACTCTTTTAACCATTGCATCAGGGTCTTCAATAAGGCTGCCGTTTTCATTCTTGGCAAGATATCTTCTTTCTAATACTTTTATTGAATTTTCTGTGAGTTCCATTTATATTCCTCCAACAAAAACACTATATTTTGTATATAACAATAATTACTATACATTATATTGTATTAGATTTTATATTTTAAGTCAATATATTTTGAGAAATATTTTCATGAAATACATAGCATAAGGTTAAAAATACTATGTAACTATTAATCTATTTTTTTAAATGCTGCTGTTGAGTAATTGTTATTCCCATTCCATAGAATCCATTCTTCATAACCTGCGTCATAGATAGCCTGTATC
The DNA here is from genome assembly GCA_964486515.1 of uncultured Eubacteriales bacterium. Classification (GTDB taxonomy): domain Bacteria; phylum Bacillota; class Clostridia; order Acetivibrionales; family CAZANH01; genus CAZANH01. Next base: position 783 of record CAZANH010000314.1, on the reverse strand, counting down.
TGTTCTCTTACCTGTCTGGCTCCGTATCTTTGATAGTAGCCTTCTGTAAGATATGTCGCCGTAAAATCCTGAATATATGTCCTTACCTCGGCATTGTAACCTTCAACTTTTGATATTCTTTCCTTTGTCTTTAGCAGTGCATTATATACAACACCGTAAGGATCCAGATCGGGTTTTTCAAAAAACACATCATTTATCATCTGTCCGTAACCATTTCCCATTATCCCATTTGAAGAATTTGCATAATGTGAAGGATATATCATCGGGCATATATAGTCAACATCCATACCTACTCTTTCCAGGTCCTGACCTATTACATTACCGTCACGTACACTTTCTGCAACAATACCAAAAATATCTGCTGAAACAGGAATTTGTGCTATTTCTGTCTTAGCTTTTTTTAAAAAATTGCAAATTGCATCTACTTTTGTAGGCATATTTTCTCCATAATAAACTTCATTAATTTTTGTTGTAGGAAAACGGACATAATCAAACTGTATTTCATCAAAACCTTTTAACATCGCTTCTTTTGCTATTTCAATATTATAATCCCATACTTCTTCGTTGTATGGATTTGTCCAGGCACCATGCTTGCCTTCTTTCCATATTGACCCATCAGGCTTTTTTACAGCAAGGTCTGCACGCTTCCTGGCAAGTGCATCATCCCTGAAACACACAATCCTTCCTATTACATATATATTGTTTTCATGAAGCTTTTTAAGCAGTTCATCTGCGTTGTAATATACCTTAAAAAGATTGTTCTCAACAATCACAGGTATTTCA
>CAZANH010000313.1:0-4757 GCA_964486515.1 uncultured Eubacteriales bacterium | reverse complement strand
TATTATTACAGGTATGGTTTTTCCGATGCTGTAAATATATCGGAAGTTCTTGAAAATCAACGGAGTGTTGTTTAAAAAATCAATATCGGGACTGATTATATGAATATATATGTTGACAGGTATCTTAAAATAATTGAGTTTGATGAAATTGCTAAAGATATAAATTATAACGTTTGTTATTATTACCGAGGATTTTTGAGACCATTGAATTATGTGCATGGTTTTCAATTTCATTGTCAATTGTTTTAGGCAGTAGAGTTTCGCCATACTTACGAAATATTGCCAGTGAAATCAGATAATCCGTGAATACAGGATTTTTGGGTAACAAGCTTCCATGAAGGTAAGAACAATAAACATTTTTATATATTGCCCCTTCAAAGCCATCTTTTCCATTGTTCCCAAAGCCTTTTAGAACTTTTCCAAGAGGTTTTAATGTAGGACCATGGTAAGTTTTGCCTGAATGATTTTCAAAACCAACTAGTGTTCCATTGGAAGTTTCTGATTTTAAAAATTCACATTCTATTACAATATTACCTATCATTCTTTTTTTGTCTGCAATAGTATAAAGGTCAAGAACACCAAGAAGTTCTATTTCGGTTCCCTCTGATGTCCTGTAATATTTGCCTAAAAGCTGATAGCCGCCGCATATACATAGAAAAACTCTGTTACCTTCGATACCTTCCTTTATACCTGACGCTTTATTTTTTAAAAGGTCATTCTGGATTATTTCCTGTTCATAATCCTGCCCTCCCCCTAAAAATATGATATCATACTTCCCCGGATCAAAAACATCTCCGATACTTATATTGGAAATGGAAATATTTATATCACGCCATTGCGCTCGTTTAGTAAGTGCAATTATATTTCCGCGATCACCATATAGATTTAATAAATCAGGATATAGATGGCAAATATTCAAATCATACATAACTATTTCCAAAACTCCTTTAATTTATATTTTCTTTTAAGCAGCCTCCTTATTTGAAGCATAGCAGTATATGTCGGCAGTATATAAAGAGTATATCCTTCCCGACATTTTGAAAGAGCGTTATTCAAAAGGATTGAATAATCCTTGAAAATATGTATTGAATGTGTGTCAAAATCTGCATATTTAAGGCGAAGCGCCATATCTTCAGCCCTTGTACCCGCAGTATAAACACATGTAATATTATCACTCATTTGTTTAAGTTTTTCAAAATCTACATCCCAAAGCCAGGAAATATCTGTACCATCTGCCAGTTTGTCATTTATGGCAAATATAATTCCCATAATGTTTTCTCTTGTGAGTAAAAAATCAATTACCTGATTAAAACCGGTTGGATTTTTAACAAGTATAATCTTAATATACCTGCCGTCAGCATATACTGTTTCCATTCTGCCAAACCCGCTGTCGAAACTTTCGAGTGACCTTATGGTATTATTATCGGGCAAACCCAATACATATGCACATGCAGCAGCAGCCAATGCATTGTAGATATTGTAGAGGCCCGGAAGATTTATTCTTACATTATATGATGATTTTCCAAGAGCTATTTGTATATCCGAATATGAACCTGAAAGTTCATTGATTTCCTGACATGAGACTTCGGAGGCAGGCCTTTCATAACCGCATCCGGGACATTTATATTTACCAAGATGGCCATATACCACATATTCATAATTATATTTTGTACTGCAATAAATACAGAAAGAAGAATCATTGTTAATATTTGAATTATTTTCTTCAAAACCCTTGCATTCGAAACCGAAAAATACAGTTTCTCTTCCTGTGTCTTTTGCTATGGATGAACACAGAGAATCGTCGGCATTTAATATAAGACGGGTTTTTTCGGTTTTTTCAATACCTGATACAACACCTTTCAAGGTTGTGTGAAGTTCTCCGTAACGATCAAGCTGGTCCCTGAAAAAATTTGTTACTACGAGAATATCAGGTTTGATATGTTTTGTTATTGAACTGAATGCAGCCTCGTCAATTTCAATTAATGCAGTATTAAATCTGCTTTTTCCAAAAAGATTGACAGCTTCGATGAATGTCACGGTTACACCGCTTAACAGATTGGCTCCTGATTTATTAGAAATATATAAAATATTATTTTCAGAAAGTATACGTCCGATAATTTTTGTTGTTGTAGTTTTGCCGTTAGTCCCGGTGATCATAATGATTCTGAAATTTTTGGAAATAATATGAGGGGCATCCCGGTAAAATTTCAATGTAAATTTTCCGGGAAGTGTTGTACCGCCCATACCAAAAAATCTGCAAAACATAATTAATAATTTCGTTAATAATATTGTAATAAATAGCTTTACTGCCATAAAACCTCCGCTAAATTATATTTACATCATCATTTTAACACAATTTATTTAGAATTGTTGAAAAATTTTTAATGTAAATTATTGCTACCTCATTTTGTAAGTGATACAATTAAAGGCAAAGAAAAATAAAAATGAGTGCCTGTAGAGTAAGCTATCCGGGCGGATGTGAAATAGGCCCAAGACCGATTGATTTACATTTAAAAGCCCTAAGGGATATGGGAGCTGAAATTGAAGATACAAAAGGAGGATTTATATATGCAAAAGCATCTGAATTAAAGGGATGTGACATACATCTGGATTACCCGAGTGTTGGGGCTACCGAAAATGTAATGCTGGCATCCGTATTTGCCAAAGGGGTTACGAATATATATAATGCAGCAAAAGAGCCTGAAATTATCGATTTACAGAGATATCTTAACAGCCAGGGAGCCAGCCTGAAAGGTGCAGGTACAAGCATTATAAGAATACAGGGGGTTACGGACAGCAAGAGAGATATTGAACACAGGGTGATATACGACAGAATTGCAGCAGGTACATATATGACAGCTGCGGCAATTACCGGAGGTGAAATACAGATAAACAATATAAATCCTTATTATATGACGTCGGTTATTTCAAAACTCAGGGAATGTGGAAGCAGAATAAATATAAAGAAAAACAGGCTTAATATTTCAGGCCCAGTAAGGCCTGCATCGGTCGATATGATAAGAACTCTTCCATATCCGGGATTCCCCACGGATATGCAGCCTCAAATTATTGCTTTGTTAAGTATTGCAAGAGGCACAAGTATAGTAGTAGAGACAGTATTTGACAACAGATTCAGGTATGTGGATCAACTTTTAAGGATGGGGGCAAATATAAAACTTGAAGGCAGAATAGCAGTTATTAAGGAAGCAAAAAAACTTATGGGTGCAAATGTATATGCCATGGATTTAAGGGGTGGAGCCGCACTTATACTGGCGGGGCTCAGGGCAGATGGTGAAACAGTTGTTAAGGGAGTTGAACATATAGACAGGGGTTACCAAAGCATGGAAAAGTCACTTATGCAGATAGGTGCGAATATACAAAGGATAAATTAAGGTGGTTTTAATATGCCGGTAGAAGGAAAGGAGTATGAAAGTGTAAATAAAGGGATAAGCAAATCGGTAAAATTTTTTATGATTCTTGTTTTATCCGCAGTTGTCATAACATTGTTTATGCTTTCACCTGTTTTTAATATTAAAAATATTGAAGTATACGGTAATATTAAAAGCAATGAAAATATTATTATAAGAAGCAGCGGAATAGATATTGGAATTAATGGTTTTATTCATATGGGTTATGATTTGTTAAGTTTTTTAAGGTTTAGATATTCCGATGCCGAAAGTAGAATTATAAGGAATTGCCACTGGGTAAAAGAAGCTGAAGTAAGGTTTATCATTCCTTCGACAATAAAAATAGATATTGAGGAAAGAGTTCCTGAATTTCTTGTATGGTATTTTGGGACAACCCTTCTTATTGACAGATATGGTTATGTTATGGATACTGTTAAGGATAATGAATATGAAATACCTTTTATTAGAGGTTTGGATATAACGAAATACGAATTGGGCCAGGAACTTTATATGGGAAATAAAGACAAAATAACCAGGGCATTTGAAATTGTTTCTGTAATAAAAGCTTCTGATAGCAGCGATGAATTTAAGATTTATCCAATGTTAACTTACATAGATGTAACAGACCTGTTAAATATATGTCTAATGATAGACTCAAGAATAACGGTAAATCTGGGAAATTTAGATGAACTTCTGTACAGGGTGGAGGTAATGAAAAAAATTTATATAGGAAATATCAAAAAAAATGAGAGAGGTCTTCTTGATTTTACTGCAGGGAAATATCCTGTTTTTAAAGCTGAAGACGGAAAGGGGGGCGTATGATACCAATACTTGGCCTTATTGTGGGTATACTTCTTGGAATATTGATACCTTTTAATATATCCCAGGAATATTCAAATTATGTAGCAGTTGCTATACTTGCTGCGTTTGATTCTGTTTTTGGCGGTATAGCTGCTACCATACAAAAAAAGTTTAATATGAATATATTCCTGTCGGGATTTTTTGGCAATGCATTGCTTGCGGCGGGGCTTGCATACCTTGGAGACCAGCTTGGAATACCAATTTATCTAGCTGCCATATTTGCATTTGGCAACAGGTTGTTTTTGAATTTTGCAATTATAAGAAGGTATTTGTTAAGAAAGGCAACCAAAAAAGATAATATTTTTAAATAAACAAGTAAAAATATGTACAATTACATATTTTTGATTTATAATAAAAAATATATTTAACTAATGAAAAAGGGGGATTCGTTTTGCTGGAATTTGACATTGATAAGGAACAATTTGCACAAATAAAGGTTGTGGGAGTGGGCGGAGGAGGAAATAATGCCGTGAATAGAATGATAACGGC
>CAZANH010000312.1:0-6178 GCA_964486515.1 uncultured Eubacteriales bacterium | reverse complement strand
CTCATTATGTCCCTTCAATCAGCAAAGTCAGAGCTTGTAAAAAACAAAAAGGCGGACGAAAAATTTGAACTTCTGTATAATAAAATAGAAGAGAAAACACGCCCTTTTTACCCTGAAATTCTACAGGACAGGATTATCCTCATAATAAACGGCATTATAGCCGAATCGGAAATAGCTTCAAGCTCCCTGGTATTTTCCGATATCAAGACAATACCTTTTGAACCAGATGTGGATGAATCCACATCAGTAATACCCCTTCAGGAAATTGTCAATCGGTACCTCAATATTGCAGATGCCAGCAGGGATACTACCCATAAAAACACCTCTTCCAAGGATATATCAGGCAAGGATGGCTCTGCCGAAGAGGGCAATTTAAAGATATTGCCTCTTATATCGGTAACATTACAATACCAGGGGACTTTTGAACAGATAATGTCATTTGTGAGAAATATTGAAGCACTGGGAAGGACTATTTTAATTAAAAACTTTTCCATATCCACAGGAGAAGAGGATACCCTTACCGGCAGCATTCAGCTTGACTTTTATGCTTTGCCTAAAATACATTGCCAGGATGAGGAATATCTTGATTGGCCATTTAAGGAAAATTACGGGAGTGACAACCCATTCGAATATTACAACGGTTATACGCCGGATGATGGTTTCTAATGTTTGGATTTGTTTGATTGGAGTGATACTGCATGCATATTTTCAGGAAAAATAACGGAGGTGCACTTGTACTCGTTCTCATGGTGTTCTCCTGTGTCATTATCCTTGGTAGTACAATTACTGCCGTAAGCTATTCTGAAAACAGGCAGTCAATAGTGGAGGAAAAAAGGCTGAAAGCGTATTACACAGCCAGGTCTGCAGCTGATAGCACTGCAGAATGGCTGGTTGACACCGCAAACCTTAACAATGTCACAAATGTGGTACCTGACGACCAGGGAGAGGCATACGCAGTATCAGGTACCGGAAACCTTGAGAATACAGGCTTCACTGTTAAAGTAACCAAGGATGATGCCAATATTCAACTTGTATACATTGAAGCGATTTCGAATATTGACGGGACTCAGGGAAAAGCTGCACTTACAATTCATGAATCCGGAGTATATTCAGGTACAGCCCCGTTTGACAACACTATCTTTGCAAGCAACAATGTCACTCTTACGGGTAATACATATGTCGACGGCGGAATAGAAGCAGGCGGAATAATTGACGCTAATACGAACGTAACAATAACGGGTACACAGAAAGAACATTCATCCAGGGATTTTCCACCCTGGGTAATGAATGAAACTCTTGTTGATGCAGACCCGTATAACCTGGATATAAAAAATAATGAGTCCCTGGTAATTTCCTCTAACGCAAGGTATGGAATCATTCAGGTGCGAAACGGGGGCACACTCACATTCATGACCGGAAGCACGGAACTTGTTGTAATGGCGGATACCCTGGACTTTGACGGTACGATTAATGTTCAGGGAACAGGCAAACTAAAACTCTATGTAAACAGTTATGTTGACATAGGCGGTAGCGTAATAAGCACACCGGGTTCACTTATTATATACCTTGCAACGGGGAGCAGCATGAAACTTCCCGGCAACACTACATTTAACGGTTTTGTATATGGCCCGGAAGCAACTGTCGACCTGAACGGCACACCCGGATTTACAGGCGCCATAATCGCAGAAACAGTGACAGGAGTCGGTACTTCAAATTTATATTATGCACAGAGTGAAGCCCAGAGCATAGATGCCACAGAACTTCAGCTTGTCCGCTTTACAAGAGGCTCCTGGTTCAGCGTGCAGTAGGAAAATGGCAAAAAGGGGGTTGTAAAATCCATATGAAAAAGATTTTCGTATTTATGACTAAATTGGTTAATGTCAAGAAAAACAAGGGTTTGAGCCTCGTTGAAGTAATTGTTTCATTGGCCGTTCTCGGACTTCTGTTTGCATTATTTTCAGGAGTTTTTATAAACGGTTTTGAAAGTATTACTACCGCTGGCCGGCGCAATACTGTAGACTATCACATACAGGAGTTTATGGAAAAAAGGCTTGCAGGCTATACCCCTTCAATTACAAATGTTTCTTCCGTTGAAACCGGTTCGGTAAACATGGATATAACATTTGGAACATATACTGTCAGCGTTACCGGTACAAAAATAAATACAACATACAACGATAGTGAAGATAATGTTACAATGACATCATTTATTCCGGATTGAAAGAGGTGATTTTTTATGAAGGACCTGATTTTTGACACGCGCGGCATAACCCTGATAGAATTAGTTGCTTCAATAGCAATTGTAAGTGTGATAGCCGTACTTGCATTTTCTTTTTTCACATTTGGGAACAGGGCATTTAACCTTGGCAATACAAATGCCGATTTACAGTCACATGTACGCCTCGGTGCCGGTGCGGTTACGGATGAAATACGCAATTCCAGTACATTGTCCATACTTTCTACTGCTCCCGGCACCTTTGATGCCGACAAAAAATACATATACCTTGAAAATAACAGAATAAAATTGAATTTCGGGGTTGTTACAAAGGAAATAACGAATGAATTTCCCGGTGGTATCAATCTTAGCTTTACTAAAAATGAAAGCAACGTACTCACTTTTCTTATTGAGGGAAATCCGGGAGAAGACAGCTATTCAATAGAATCAAACGTATGTATACTGAATATGAGCAACGGAAGCATTGACGGTGCGGCAAGCGGTACGGCAATATGCTTCGGGCCTTTTAATGACGATGAAGTAGTTGCGGCCGATGCTATGAATCTGGACCTTCTTGAAATAAATAACCTCACGAATAGCTATATAACCGGAAGCCTCCTTTTACCTGCAACGGGTGCAAACGGATCAACCATAACCTGGCTTTCCGACAATACATCCGTAATTGAAAACAACGGTACTGTTCACAGGCCGGGAACAACTGGAGCGGATACAATTGTTACGCTGACAGCAACGTTTACGGAAGGAACAACCGTACAGTACAAAAACTTCATATTCACCGTACTCAAAAGAAATGTCCTATCTCTCAATGAAAGCCCCCTTCCACCGGATGGAACAGTTGACATTCCTTACAGCTTCCAGTTTACTTCCACAGGCGGGTATGAAGGCTACAACTATTCCATTTCTGCCGGTTCACTTCCCGATGGTTTAAGCTTAACAGCTTCAAGCGGGGTACTGTCCGGAACACCGGTGGCAAGCGGGATATATGTTTTTACGGTTATGGTAGAAGACCTTGATGATATTGAAAACGAACCAAACGCAACCGATTCACATGAATTTACCATAATAATTTCAAGCGAATGATCATATGGACCTTCTTTGCACTAAATACTCATGGATACCCAAGGGTACCTGGGTCATAAAGCAAGCAGTAAGATCAGAATGCTGCTGTCCAGCCTCCGTCTACGGTTATGACTGCTCCATTTATAAAACTCGACTCATCCGATGCTAAAAAAAGAGCCGCATTAGCAAGTTCCTCCGGTTTACCGGAGCGTGGCACCAATGCGTGTGTCATACCGGCACGCTTCATTCCAAATTCATTAATATTCGTCATGGTTGAAGCAATATTTGTTTCAACGGCGCCCGGTGCGATTGCATTGCAGCGGATGCCTTTCATTGCATACATAAACCCGGTATTCTTTGTAAGCCCAACAACCGCATGTTTCGATGCGACATAAGCAGCACCTGCATGGGCACCGCTAAAACCTCCGGTAGATGCAATGTTGATAATCACACCTTTCTCTTTTTTTAAAAATATCGGCAAGGCTTTACGTATTGCCCGCATAACACCTGTTGTATTAATATTTAGAATTCTTTCCCATTTCTCGTCATCAATATCTCCTACAGGTTCAAAGCTGTCCATAATACCAGCATTATTAACAAGTATATCCAATGTACCAAACTCTCTTACAGCAGCCTCAATCATTTCATCAATATCTTTTGCATTGCCCACATTCGTCTTTAAAGCCTTTGCTGTCCCACCGCTGCCATTGATTCCTGAAGCAACTGCTTCAGCTCCTTTCAAATTAATGTCCGATACTATAACCTTTGCCCCTTCTTTCCCATATAGCTCAGCAATCGCTTTTCCAATACCCGATGCCGCACCTGTAACTATTGCAATTTTCCCATTCAGTTTCATTCTGCACCATCTCCCTTAAATATTTTTGTACTGCCGTTCAACTTCCATATATGCTATATATTTATTTGATTATAATATCCATTTCCTTGCCAAGGCATTTTACTACTTTTGTAATAAAGTCAATGGAAGGATTGTATTTTCCACTTTCCAATCTGCTGATATTTGACTTTTTTGTACCTGCACATAGAGCAAGCTTTTCCTGTGTAATATTTTGCTCTTTTCTTGCATTTTTTATTTGCAGTATAAAATTATACCGTGTCTTTAACTTTTCATATTCTGTTTTTAATTTTTCTTCTTTCATAAACTGTCTTCCTTTCGCACCTACATGTTATCATATATGATAATTAAAATCAATACCTTTTTTCACTAAAAGTGGTATAATGTACTTTGAAAAATAATAATAAAGGGTGATAATAATGGCGAAAAAACATTATACAACAGAACAAAGACTTAAAAAATACAAGAAAAGATTTTATATCCTGCTTTCAGTGTTCATATTTTTCATGGCTGTAACAGCTTCATATCTGTATATGAATTATGATTACCTGGCATTCAAGCATTTCATAACCCATTTTTACATATATACAAACTCACTTGATGCTTTTTATAAACAGGAGTTGAATCGTGATGCGGGCCGAAATTACTACAGGTATTTCGATGATGCCGTAATTTCGGCAGTAACACGTACAATCCGTGAAATCAATAACGACAGGTACACTTATCTTTATACACCTGAGAGTTATAAGGAATCCCAGCTGCAGGAAAAGGAAGAGGCACAGCAGTCCGGTATAAGAATTCTCAGTGAAAGGACAGTATACCTCCATATCACCAATTTTTCCAAATATACAAGAGACTTCGTCAAATCCAACATGGAAAAATTAATCAAGTACCCCAACCTGATTATTGACCTTCGAGGCAATCTTGGTGGTGATATTGATGCCATGGTGGATATATGCAGCCTGTTCCTTGAAAAAAAACAGGTTATAGCAGTAGACAGCATGAGAAGAATAGACTGGACATATAAAGCAAAGGGGCGAATAACCCTTGATTTTGAGAAAATTGCCATTCTCCAGGACGGCAGAACTGCCAGTTCCTCTGAAAACATGATAGCTGCACTTAATGACAACCTTGACAATGTAACTTTGGTTGGTTCAAAAACATTCGGCAAGGGAATAGGCCAATATACACTTGGCCTGAAAAGGGGATTTGCAGTAAAGGCAACCGTATTACTGTGGTATACCCCAAACCGTATAAACATACAGGGCATCGGCATCGAACCTGAAATTCCCTATGAAGGAGATGACCCAATAGGTTTTGCTCTGGAATTCCTTGAGAAATAAAACGTAACTGTTCAAGTACCCCCTTATATACCAATCGAAGAATATCTTTCTGAAAAAACGCTGCGATAAGATATTTCTTCAATATAAATCTGTCGGGTACTTGAATAATCACATTCAAATAGGGTATGTGCTAATTCCAGTTTTTAATCCTTTTCAATGCGTAATCTGCTTCATCCCTTGATTTTATACCGCTTATGCCGCTTAACCAGACACCTTCTGGTTTTAGATTTTCAAATAAAAGGCCGAGGTCTGAAAGTTTAAAATCCAGAATTTGAATTGCTTTTCCCGCAGATTGAATTTTTTGATATATCGGTATCCACTTTTCAAATCCTTCATTGCCGGCACCTGGTACAAATTGAACAGCATCAAGCTCCTTTATGGATAGAATAGAATCAAGATGCCTCAAGGCGCCGGGGCCGTCAACATGATAAATTGACTTGTCATAAAATTTGCATTCTTCAATGATTCCACCCAGGAAAAATTCCTCATACATTTCGTTGCTTATCATAATGGAAAAATCATTGGAGGGAACATAATACCTTTTATCGGCAATCAACGGCGTCCATGTCGTAATCGGCATATCATACCTTTTCAGTATATTATAGAAATGGTCATATGCCTTGTAAAATTCTATTTGAGCATCATTAAGCTTTTTCTTTACCCATTCAGGGTTTTCAATGAGATCAA
>CAZANH010000311.1:0-14351 GCA_964486515.1 uncultured Eubacteriales bacterium | reverse complement strand
TTCTTTAAAAGGTACAAAACCATACCCACATTTTTTAAATATTGACGAAATTGCTTCCGTATCATATTGATTTACCTTGCATCCAAGGGTATAAAAAGCAGCGAAAATGCCTCCCAAAGTATAATATTTAAAGGAGGGAGGCAGGACGAACGCATGAAATTGTTAATTTGAAGAGAAACACTCATAAATAAAGCGGGGCAGATGCTATATTTCACGGCATCTAAACACCTCGCTTTTCTTGGTTATAAAAGTGTGAAAAAGTGCTGAAAAAAGGAGATAATTATTCCGTTGGCAGATGGATTCAAAAAACGGCTTACTTTTTCACATTCATCATTGCATCTGCAAGTATGTTCTCATCAAGAGCACATAATATTTTCATAATCCTGTCAGGATCCCAACCGGAGATTTTTTTGGTTGCGCGAATGCTTTTTTTCACAATAGGCGCCACAAGTTTCAACAAAGAAAGCGCCAGCTTGTTCATGAGACTGAAATTTTGGAAAGCATTCCTGTCGACAGTCATATTATCGTCCTCGTCAAAATTCGCGTCAAGATTCCAGTGAAGCTAATTTTCGACACTTTATCCCGACTTTTCATCAAATTTGACTTTTTCTGTGAATAATTGTTTTCTTTCAGCCATTGAAGTAAATAGTTAATGGCATCTTTAATGCTTTTTGAGTTCATATACCCAACCTCCTGTTTTTAATTTATTTGAAATTGAGTATATAAAACATTTACTTATTCTACAAACTTTTTTATCCCGACTTTTTTATACTGAAACGCTTAACACGATTGCTTTCTATCGCGGTAGATGTAATGCAATACTGGCACATGCAGATCAGGGAAAAACGGAATTGATTTGAAAAACTTTGTAAACTGGGCTGACAAGTACACTGAAAACAGGGCTATCTCTATACAATGTTGTATGCGTAAAGTCCTTGTAATGCTTGATTACATAATCAAGGATAAGCCTGTTCAACAAGACAAATACAGCTTTGTTTCACCATTGAAAGTGTATAATCGGGAATTTACAGAAATTGTCGATATATTCTTTAAGCATCTTCAGAGAAGAGGTTTGGAGAAAAATACAATCAAATTTAGTATTTATTGTGCTAATCATTTTTTTAGTTATATGGAAAAGTGTAGTATTAAGTCTGTTGCAGAAATAACAAGAGAACACCTTGCCGACTACCTTTTATGTAGAGAGCAAGACTTTGAAAATTCGACCAAAAGGGCTATGGCATATAGATTAAAGCAGCTGTTGAAATATTTATATGCTGAAAAACTATCAAGTGAAGATTTATCATTATACGTATTTACAAATTTCGCAATAAGAAAAAAGGTGGTCACAGTATTACCCGAAGACGCGCAGAAAGCTTTGACTGAATGGAATGGTAACTTTTCATCAGTCAGACAGGCCCGTGATTATGCAATATGTATGCTTGCACTCAGATTAATGTTAAGGAAATCAGATATTTTCAAACTCAAACTTTCCGACATTGATTGGAACAATAAAAAAATTACAATTGTTCAAAAAAAGAATAAGCTACCACTTACACTTCCGGAGGTGCTGGAATGATATTTTATAGTATTTTTTCCGAATTATTAGTTAATCATATAGAAGAAAAATACAAAATTCGCACTGGAAATTACGTTTGTGAGGATACTTTTAACGGTACTATATTGCCATTTCTTTTTACCTGATGGAGTTGGTATATATGCCGGGAAGCCCTTGTATCAAGGGCTTCCCATTGTATTAAACTTTACGTTTAAATTTGGTGGAGGTGAGGGGAGTCGAACCCCTGTCCGAAATCATATCCGAATGAACTTCTCCGGGTGCAGTTCCTGAATTTAAATTCAAGTGACACATCCTGTGAACCAGGGAATGTCCCTATCATTTTCCCTTTATAAGACGCCCGGGAACCGGCTCCTTATTCCGGTAGCTTCATAAATTCGGATCAGCCTCAAAGCTTTGGCCAATCAGTTCCTGCGTTTAACCTTCCCACGCAGAAGGCCTGACTTAATGACGTCAGTGCCCCGAGGTGCAGAAACCCCGGACTAACGGGCTACCTGAATCAGGCAGCAACTGGAACGTAAGATTCGTTCTTAGCGTTTATTTTCAAGTTTCTCGTTTTTTTAAGAGGCCAACGAGAATCCTCTACCCGCTGTTCAAACTTCAACAATCCCGTCGAAACCATTACACCCCCATATCTAATTCCTGATGTTTTCCTTGAGTTTTCTGTCTATCTCTCTTTTTGCATCCCTCCTTGCGGTATCCTCTCTCTTGTCATAAAGTTTTTTACCTTTTGCTACCGCAAGTTCAATCTTAACCTTTCCACCCTTGAAATATACACTCAATGGTACAAGTGTCATACCCTTCTGTTGTGTATATCCTGCAAGCCTTTTAATTTCATACTTATGAAGCAAAAGTTTTCTGTTCCTTTCAGGTTCCGTATTGAATATGTTTCCCTGTTCATAAGGGCTTATGTGCATACCGCTCAGTATAACTTCATTGCTTTCAACTGAAGCATAGCTATCTTTCAGGTTCACTTTTCCAAGCCTTATTGATTTGACCTCCGTACCTGAAAGTACTATTCCTGCTTCAATAATCTGCTCAATATGATACTCATGCCTTGCTTTTCTGTTTTGAGTAACCCTCTTAACACTCTCATCACCCATTATTACAATAACAAGCCTTTCTTTTTTTCACATAAACACCATGGAAGCCTAATCACAGATAAAAAGAACCCTCCATAACGGGCAGGGCAAATATAAAATCTCTTGCTTCACATATTAATATTATAACATTTTATACTGTTCTGTCAAGGTTTTGAAGAATTTTTCCTCTGGTATTTTATATCATCAAGCTTCTCTTTGATTTTTTTGAAATCTTCCCACATAAGTGCTTTTTTGGACGGATCACGCAACAGTGCTGCAGGGTGAAACACCGGCATTATATAAAAGCCTTTCTGTTCTCTCCATTCACCACGGATTTTAGTAATTCTTATATTTTTATCTATGATATACTTTGATGCGGTAGCCCCAAGGCATACTATAATTTTAGGCATTATCAGTCTTACCTGTGCTCTGAGGTACGGCAGGCACATATTCGCTTCTTGTTCGCTCGGTATGCGGTTCCCCGGCGGACGGCATTTTACTATGTTTGTTATATAATAATCATCTTCCGTTATACTTAGAGCATCAAAAATCAAATTCAAAAGTTTACCTGCACGCCCCACAAATGGTACTCCCTGCTCATCCTCCTGTTCTCCCGGAGCTTCTCCTATAATCATCATTGGTGCTTTAATACTTCCTTTGCCCACTACAACATTTTTCCTTGTCTTATATAATGGACATTTTGTACAATGCTCACAGGCTTCTGTTAATTCTTCCCATCTTAACCCTTTAGTCATATGACCAATCCCTTTATTTCATATATTATGCCGATATACAACATTATTTCTATGGTTGTATAATAATATAAAATTTACGGCAATTCAATATAGTATTCTATAAAATATTATTCAACTCCTTCTTTTTATATATATTATATATTTCAATATTTTGGAGCATTATCTTTTTGCCTTTGGTGTAAAAACTACGGAGATAATATATCCAAATAAAACAGCTGCCGTTATCCCTGCAGCTGTTGCTTTAAGCCCTCCTGTAAAAGCCCCCAGTATACCATTCTTATCCACATCCTTAAACGCACCGCTAGCAAGGCTGTACCCAAACCCTGTCAATGGGATAGTAGCTCCGGCTCCTCCAATATCCACTAATTTCTGGTATACTCCAACAAGCGTGAGGACAACCCCGGTAGTGACAAACAGCACAAGTATCCTCGCCGGTGTAAGTTTAGTACGGTCTATCAGTACTTGTCCGATGCCACATATTATACCTCCTACAACAAAAGCTCCAATATATGATAAAAATGTATTCTGCATAATTCTATTCTCCTCTATTCATTATTTTCTATATCCTTTCAATCGCCACCCCATGTGCTATAGATGCTATGGATTCACCCTGCTGGATACTTGTTGTACTAAGAAGTGCACCGGTTGCGGCAAACAGGACTTTCTTCAGGTTGCCCTTCATAATTTCATCGTAAATATAGCTTGACATCACAATCGCCGAACATCCGCATCCACTTCCGCCCGCATGAACATCCTGCTTTACACGGTCGTAAACGATAAGGCCGCAGTCATTCAATATACTCTCCATATCAAGGCCGTTATTCTTTAAAATATCAACCGTTATACTTCTTCCAATCAATCCAAGATCACCGGTAATTACAAGGTCGTAATAATCATGCGGCAGACCGGTATCCTTGAAATGATTTAATATTGTATCGGCTGCTGCCGGAGCCATTGCACCTCCCATGTTGTTAATATCTTTTATACCCATATCCACTATCCTTCCTGTAGTTACACCTATTATACGCGGGCCGTTCCCTTCTTTTGACAGCAACATGCCTCCACAACCTGTAACAGTCCATTGCGATGTAGGGCTTCTCTGCGCTCCAAGTTCCAATGGAAATCGAAACTGTTTTTCAGCAGAGCAGAAATGGCTTGACGTAATACAAACCACATTATCCGCAAATCCACCGTCAATAAGCATAGCTCCCAGGCTCAGAGACTCAGCCATAGTCGAACATGCTCCGTATATTCCTATAAAAGGCACACCGGTTTCCTTAAGTCCCATACTTGTCGCTATGCATTGGTTTAATAAATCACCTGTGATCACATAATCAATTTCTCCGACAGTTATACCGGCCTTGTTAAGAAGTTTAGAAAATGTCTCACTAACCATCTTACTTTCTGCTTTTTCCCAGCTTTTTTCACCCCATGTCTCTTCATCCATTACAAAATCGAAATAAGTTCCCAGAGGGCCTTTCCCTTCTTTCGGTCCGGCTATTGTCGCCGAGGCTCTTATGACAGGTGGATTTTTCATTTTAACAGTCTGTTTGCCTGCCTTTTTCTCAGCCATCATCCTACACTCCAATCAAGTTTATTTTTTACATGTTTTTATAAAAATCACTTCAACAGGAAATATATTATACCTGCTGCAACCGATGCGGAAATTCCATATACCAATACCGGTCCTGCAACTACAAACATCTTTGCACCCACTCCCATAACATACCCCTCTGTCTTAAATTCCATTGCAGGAGATACTATCGAATTTGCAAAACCTGTGATAGGAACAATAGAGCCTGCTCCCGCAAATTTCCCAAGTTCATCATATATATTCAATCCCGTAAAGAATGCTCCCAGGAATATCATAATAACGGATGTAATGCTCGATACAATATCCTTTTCAACTCCCCTAGAACTTATCATATTCGATATGAATTGGCCAAGCATGCAAATGAGCCCTCCCACAACAAAAGCTTTTATTACGTTTTTTGCAAGTTTGGACCTTGGTGATTTTTTTTCTACGTATTTTCTGTATTCATCACGTGTAAATGTTTTATTCATACAGCCATCTCCATCTTTTCTACTGAAATGTATTCAAGGTTTTTCATTACAAACACACCCCTTGATGGTATTTTCTCCATATCATTTTTCAACATCAGCAACCATAATAGAGCTGTCAAAATAATAAGGCCCAGTATAATTATCAAAAACCTGTATTTTATAATTATTTGAGTCAATATATTACACTCCGTTTCATAATTATTTTTAATAAATTTTCTTATCTTAGTATGAGTGGATAAAAAGAACAATATTCAAATTATACACATTACTTTACAGTAATTTTTTCCTCTGTAAAAAAACATATGCTTAAGGGTTGCTATTCACTGCCCCTCCTTAGCTCGAAGAATATTTTCATGAAATGAACGCTACAAGTTCAAGGGGCTGTGAATAGTAACGTTTAAGGAGAAAATTTTATAAAGTTGTTTTGCGGTATACTGAATGTATTGTTTAAGAAACAGATTTCCAGTGATGATTCCGTATTATTGAAAGATATGATATTTATCCTTTTATTTTCGAGCATGAGAGAATTCACCGAATAATCCACTGCGCATATTCCTGCAACAAGGATTATCAGATTAAAAATTACCAAGGCAATAATCTTTTTCTTATACCTTCTAAAATTTCTGTATCTCTCAAGCCTTCCCATAATAATTTTATTATTCCCGTAATATTGCGGCCTAATCATATATACCAGGGTTTATTTATTTCACTACATCATTAATAGCCTTTGCAATATACGGAGCACTCAAAACCGCTTCTCCATAGGTATTACCGTCGCCTCCAACCTCAATAATCAATGCGCCATCCGATAAATGTTGATTATATCTGTTGCCGCTTATATAAATATGTCTTGCCAGTCCAGGATATTTCTCGTTAAGGTTCTGTTGAAGTTTTACAGCAAGCTTTAAATTTTCCATCCAATTTGGATGCGGCAGCTTTCTACTGTCCGTACCTATTACAAACATTATCTTCGCAACCTTCTCCCCATTTATCTCATTAACAAGCCTCAGCCTGGGCTCGTCACTTCCAACGGCATCCCTGTGTATATCAAGGACTATCTTAATTGATGGATAACTTTTTAATATACTGCTTACTGTCTGTAATGATTTGCCATATGAACTGTTATAATCGGGATAATCATGAACTGTAGTGTTATGTATAACCTCAATACCATATTTTAATCTTAATTCTTCTGCAATTTTCTCTCCAACCCTGACCACATTGTACCTGTTATCCCGTGACCAGCTTGAAATACCATCCTTATTGAGAAATTCAAGTTTCTTCAGATAACCTTCTGTAGTATGAGTATGAAAAATAAGAACCTGAGGGCCGTTATTGTCAAATTTTACCTTTAACGGTTCACTTAAGAGTTTTTCAATATCTATTTCATAATCAGTTTCATTGAGTATTTCAATATACCCCTTTGTAATTTTATCAGATTTTTCCATATCCTTTTTTTCAATTTCATCAAAATATATACTGCTTGCTTGTTCAAGAAGGCCGTCCAGTTCCTCTTCGGCTTTTTGTTGTATTTCCTTTTCTTTATCTTCTTCATCATTTATCATTTTATTTATTGTTCCGGATTTCTGTTCCAGTTCACGTGCTTTTTCTCTTTGTTCCGATATGTAAGGCATGTAACTCGTATTATAATAATATTTGAAAAAGGATTTCTCCGAATTAAAAATTGTCAATGGCATATCAGGGCTGAAACCAAAAACATTTCTTATAACTCCTTTTATTTCTGCTGAAAATAAACTCTCTGCACTGCCACTGTTATATACAATATTTATAACAGGAAACGAACTGTTTAATATTTTCTTGTAATAACCGGTATTTATGTTTCCAATGATTTTGCTGTTAATTTCAAACATGAGATTTCCCGCTTCTATTCCAAGCCATATACAAAATAAATATGCAGCAATGTAAAATAATATCATAAGTTTTTTAATAATATTATTATGTCCTTTCTTCTCATGATGTTTTATCTGTTCCATTTTTCCTCCAAATTGCCATAATACTTACTATTCACAGCCCTGTTAGCTAGAAGAATATTTTCCTGAAATTAACGCTACAGGCATCAAGGCTGTGAATAGTCACCCATAATAAAAGCTGCACCGCTTTTTTAAACTACAGCACAGCTTTTTTATCGCATTTCGGTAATTTCATTATGTCAAAGTATTATACAAATAAGACCTCCATTACCCTCATTAATAATTCTTTGCAGTGTTTCCTGAAGTTTTAGTTGTGCATCCTCAGGCATCTTGAAAAGTTTATTTTGTAACCCCTCGTTTATAAGTTCATGCAGTGTTTTACCAAACATATTGGATTCCCATATTTTTGCTGGTTCATTTTCAAATTCTTCAAGAAGATAATTCACAAGCTCTTCCGATTGCTTTTCAGTACCTACAATAGGTGCTATTTCAGTTTCAATATCTGCCCTTATCATATGAATGGATGGAAGCATACGCATATTCTTGTTTACTATATAGTTTACAGGTATGGATATACCAGATTTTAATATAACTCTGAGGTGTATAAGATTATCCATTTTAGTATTGTATACTTCTATTTTATCTAAGAATTGTTCAGCTATTTTTTCATTAAATTGATTTTTAAAGTCAACTTCTTTTTCTAATGCCTTTTTTATATATTTTAATTGTTTTTCGCTATCTAATTTAATGTCATTCAATTGAGAATATTTTTCAATTTGTTTTTCTAACTCATTAATATTGATATTAAATTTTTCATTTCTCTTTTTAAATTCAGAATTATCTATTAAACCATCAATATTCAAATCCAACAGTTTATCTTTCCTTTTTTTTATTATTTCAATTTCCTTCATTAATTCTTTTATATCATTGCTATAATTCATTTCATTTAATAAAGTGGTGTACATATCCATAAGTTTATTAATATAAAGTTCTTTATTGGAAAATATTTCATTTAATATGGTTTTTAGAATTAAATCAAGTTCATGTTTATATAACATGGCATTATTGCAAGCTGATTTACCACCTTGCCTATATACTTTACATTGCCAAACTTCTTTATCTTCAATTGTATCGTATTTATATATATTTCTCCAATAAGTTGTATTATGATCCATACATATTATTTTCCCTGAATATAAAAATTTATTTTGATAGGATGTCTTATCTTCAGAACTCATTTTTTCACTTCTTTTTTTTAAGATAAAATTTGCTTTTTCCCATATTTCTTCACTCACAATAGGAGGTATATTTTTATAATCTTTATATATTATCCATTGTTTTTTATCGTGCCATTGTCTTTTTTTAGTTAAAAAATCTATAGTAGTAGATTTATTTCCAACATAGTAACCTTTGTATTTAGGATTTGTGATAATATTTCTAAGAGAAGTAAAATTAAACGTATTTCCATTATGATTACGAAATTTTTTTTCTTTTAATATGTTTGCAATCGTTCTTAATCCTTTACCTTCACAATATAGAATAAATATTTCCTCTATCATTTTAGCTTCTTGTTTATTTATTGTTAATTTTCCGTCATTTTTATTATAACCCCAAATTTTATTATTACCTAAAACCCTGCCATTTTTAATTGAACGCTGATGACCCCATTTTACTCTATCACTTATTTTCCTACTTTCCTCTTGTGCCATTGATGCCATAATAGTTAATCTTAATTCGCTGTCTGGCATAAGGGTATTGATATTATCATTTTGAAAATAAACACCTACTCCAGCTTTTAATAATTCTCTGGTATAAAATAAACTATCCAATGTATTCCTTGCAAATCTACTAACTTCCTTAGTTATGATAAGGTCGAATTTTTTATTTTTAGAATCATCAATCATTTTATTAAATGAATTTCTTTTATTTGAAGAAGTTCCAGTTATACCTTCATCTATATACCCTTTTATATATTGCCAATTATTTTGTTTTTGAATAAAATCTTTAAAATAAGTTATTTGATTTTTCAAAGAATTGAGCTGCTCATTTGTTGAAGTTGAAACTCTTGTGTAAAAAGTTACTTTAATATTTAAATCATATATTGATTTTCCATTGAGTAATTCTTTTCTTATAATATACAAATCCATTTTCTTTTGTTTCTCCTTTATTTTATATGCATTTGATACATATAATTATAAATAATTAATTCATGTTTGTAAAGATAAAAAAGCAAAAAAATACTATGATTTTTCAATCATAGATTTTGTTTTTGAGTATATTTCAAATGATATTATTTTGTTTTTAAACATTTTTTCGTTAAGAGCATGTAATATATTTTTTTGTAAACCATCTTTTGTCTTTGGTGTGATGATTCTATTTTTTTGCACAACAACACCACCAAATTCTTCTTTATATAGTATATTCGTAGTTTGTTTTTTAATTACCACTTTTTGGCAGCATTAAAAAAATATAGATGCAAAAATTAATAAAACTTAATGTACCCATTAGAAAATTTTGTTAAATATTTGATTATCAACCTGGAGATTTATTCGAACACATAAAATTTAATAACTAAATCCAATTGCTGTTTGATATGTTATTTCATATGGTTTTTGACCTTTATTATTATTTTTTCTAATAAATTTGAATATACTTTTGTTATAATCCATATGAATGGATGGGGCACTTGCTCTGAGCCTTACCCCAAATCTGCCCCCGTGTTTTATAATTTCAGGTTCATCAAGCGTAAGCTCATTAATAGAAGGAGTTACAATACCATAGCCTTTAACCTTTACTTCATGAAGTGCATATTCAACTTTCTCATATTCCCTTTTTATTTTTGACAGATCTGACATAAACGCTACAATCTTGTCTTCTCCATCAATTTCAAGCCCTGTTATTTCACTAAGTACACGGTAGAAAAGCCCTTCCTGTGTTTCAATTCTTATAACGATACTGCCGTCACCAAGGTTTATATTCTCGATATCTGCAGTTTCTACATATTTACAGTCTTTGAATCCGCCTATCCTGTCTTTGGCCTCTCTGATTTTTCCTGCATCCATGAAAATATTTTTTATTGTATCTGTAATATCAACGTTCAACCAATGATCATTTTCCAATGCCTCAACCCATTTGGGAATATTTATACCTATCTCACGAATCGGGAACTCATACAGGATATGTTCCATTATTTTATTGATATCTTCAAGTTCCATTCTTGCACAGTTGACACTTAAAACGGGAACCGAATACTTTTCTTCCAGCTCTTTTTTGAGGCCTATCGTATACTCATCTTGGGGATTTATTGAGTTGAGGATCATTACGAAAGGCTTATTAATCTGTTTTAACTCTTTAATAACACGTTCCTCTGCTTCTACATAATCATCCCTGTTAATTTCTGTTATACTACCGTCTGTAGTAACTACAAGACCTATTGTCGAATGTTCATTTATAACCTTTTTCGTCCCAAGTTCTGCAGCCTCCTCAAATGGGATCTGCTTTTCAAGCCATGGAGTAGACACCATCCTGGGAGCATTATCCTCCATATACCCAATAGCACCCTTTACAAGGTATCCTACACAATCAACTAGTTTTACCTTCATATTAACATTTTCATCAATTGTTATATTAACAGCTTCATCAGGTACAAACTTTGGCTCAGTTGTCATAATAGTTCGGCCGTTTGCACTTTGCGGAAGTTCATCCTGCGCCCTTTCTCTGGTGTATTCATTTTCAATGTTGGGAATAACCAGCAGATCCATAAACCTTTTAATAAAAGTTGACTTTCCCGTTCTTACCGGGCCAACAACACCTATGTAAATGTCACCTTGTGTTCTTTCAGTTATCTGGCGGTAAATATTGTAATTCTCCACCTTATGACCCCTCCCTTATCATATCAAAGCATGATGATACCTTTGTACTAAGTTCATTAATATAATATATGCCTGTATTCGGGTATTATTACAAAAAATTTTATGAATAGTGAAGCTTGTGCCAATTTGCTGCAAAGCCTGTGGTGCAATTTCTTTCGGGAAAATACATTAAGGAATGAAAACATTGAGCGCTCTTTTGATAAATTTTACATTGATTGGAAGCCCATCCCACTTTTCACCGTCTATTGTCACAACAACATCCTTGCTGCCTTCAATTTCACACATTGATGTTTTTAAGCTTATAATATTTTTATCATACAAAACATCATTTGCAAGCATTTTAAAAAACATGGCCGCCAAATCAATATACATACAATTTTTAACAAGTATAATATCCATTAATCCATCGGAAATATCAGCCTCTTTTGCAACATTTGGAAACCCTGCGACGTGTTTCCCGTTCATAATCATAAACAGAAGGAATTTGCCTTTTACAGTTTCATTATCGGTTTTTACCTTAAGATAAAATGGTTTTATATTTCCCACGTAACTAAATGCCTTCATATAATATGCAAGCGGGCCAAGACTTTTTTTTAATTCACTTTTTGTATTGAATGAAACATTAACAAGCGTTCCCCCTGCACATGTTCCAAAAAAATAATTTCTATCATTTATTACACCAACATCAATGCTTGATATTTTCCCTTTAAGTATTACATCAAGGCTTTTTTTAATGTCGTGAGGAATATCCAGACTTCCTGCAAAATCATTGCACGTACCTGATGGAACAATACCAACAGGTAAACTGATTCCATTATTCATAAGTTGATTTATTATGGTATTCAGTGTTCCATCTCCGCCGGAGATTATAATAAACGAGAAACCGGTATTATTCAGGAAATCGATCAGCCTTTCATCAATTCCGTTTGTTATCCTGTAAGGCTGAATAATTATATCTTTTTCCATAAACCTGCTTATTATAAAATCAAGTCTGTCAGGTACTGTTCTATCTCCCGATATTGGATTGTATATAAACAATGCTCTTTTCATATGTATATTATACCTTATCTATTCTGAAATCGACAACTATTGCCCCATCAATATTCATATTTTTCCCCTTTGGCAAATAACTGTTTTTCAAAAGATTGGTGTCTTCCCTGTCAAATATAAATATCCTTTTTACCATCAAAGAAACAATTTCATAACTTACTTCACCCTTTTCCATATCTTTTTTTAATTCACATATTGTTTCTTCAAAACTATTCTTTTTCTTATTACTTTGTTTTATACTTTTTATTTTATCATTTATTCTGCCGATGCTGTTTTCCATATTTTTATTTGCCCTTAAAAAAAGCTGTTCCGATATTTTATTTTCAAGTCTGTCCATATACAAAATTTCCTGCTGCCTTTGCTTGTTTTGCAATTCTTTTACCAGCTTGTCTATAATAATCTGAGGATTTTTAAATTCATCATCCTGCTTGCTTAACATATTTTTTACTTTTGACATTACTTCAATATTACCAATAATCCTCTTAAGTTCTTTAATAATAATTTCTTTCAGTATACTTTCCCTTATATAATGGCTTGAGCAAAAGCTCCTTCCGTTTTTTCCATAAGAACCGCATATATAACCCATGGGCCTATTTTTTCTTTTCCGTGCTATCATGAAACTTCCACATTTCCCACAAAAAAGTTTACCTCTGAAAGGGTGGAGTGAACCTTTATGGGAACCGGAATAGCTTTTTTTTAATTCTCTTGTCTTCTGTACCTGCTTAAATTCTTCAAAACCAATTATTCCTTTATGTGTACTTTCCGTCAGTACCCACATATTTTCAGGTAATCTTCTTGTTTTTTTGCTTTTATAACTTATTTTTTCACTCACACCCTGTACCGTATCACCCGTATACACCCTTGACGACAGTATTCTGCTGACTGCTGACGGGCTCCACTCCGGAATACCAATATCATAATCATCTGCCGCATCAAATTTTATCCTGCCTTTTTTTTTATACTGCTGTGGTGATAGATATCCACTGCTGTTCAAATAATTTGCTATGCATGAATAACCATATCCCTCCCGGTACATTGAATATATCTTTCTTACTACATCTGCCGCTTCTTCATCTATTTTTAACCTGTTCCTCTCCTGTGATTTCTTATAACCGTATGGCGCCGTTCCTATATAATCCCCCCTGTTTATCCTGTACTTTAAACTGCTTCTCGTCTTCCTTGAAATATCCTTTAAATACCTCTCGTTGAGCCATGTTTCAATACCAGCCAGGTCATTGTCCTTGCTGCTGTCATATTTCCCATCCAGTGTCATTACCCTCACACCGTTTTCTTCAAGATAGTCCAGGAAAAGGAGAGTCCTCGCATTGTTTCTTCCGAGTCTTGATAAATCCTTTAATAATACAAGATGGATTTTCTTTTGGTCAACATCTGATTTAAGTTTTTTTATACCGTCCCTTTCGAATACGGATCCTGATACGTTATCATCCATATAAATATCGTATATTTCACCCAACCCGTTTTTTTCTGCAAAATCAACAAGCATATCTCTTTGTGCTTCTATTGTTTCATAATTTATACCGTAATCGTCCCTGCTTTCTCTCACATATATTCCTATCATAATCTTTTTGTCAATACTCATATCTATTTTGAATCATCCCTGTTATTCTTTCTATCCCTGTTATTTAAATAATTCTTTATTATATCGTACATAAACTGGTAGCAGGATATTTCTCCAATATAATTTTTAATAATAATCCTGGAATTTGCCTTCTTTTTTTTATTCACATGCGCCACCAACTCAAGTTTTGTATATATCTATATATATGCAGCACATTTTTTAATAAAATTTGTCCGTTATATTTTTAATTTAAAAGGTGACCATTCACAGCCCCCTCTTAGCTTGAAGAATATTTTCCTGAAATGAACGCTACAAGTTCAAGTGGCTGTAAGTTCAACCTTACATGTCAAATCAAACTCGTTGAATGCTTAAAAATATAACGGGAATGCATTCAACTCAAACAATGATTTGATCTTATATTTGCTTCACAAACAGCCTCTAAGAA
>CAZANH010000310.1:0-4323 GCA_964486515.1 uncultured Eubacteriales bacterium | reverse complement strand
CGAGTAACTTCTCTTTTGACTTCTCCTATTCAGCCACTTGAAAAGCAGCCATTTTGCTATATCACAAAAACTTTTCACACTCTTTGTATTATCTGTTACCCCGTAATATTGATAGTGCCCTCTCAACTTCTGATTAAGCATTTTAATCAGTAGCCCCACTGGTAAAGTCCGATTTTTCTTTATCCATTCTTTCATTGCTTTAACTTTGCTGTGAAATTTCTTCCGGCTTGTCTTGACCTTGCATCGAAAGAACTCCTTCTTGCCATTCCAACTGCAATAGAATGTAAACCCAAGAAAATCAAAGGTTTCTGGTTTCCCCAAACCTCTTGCTTTCCTGTTCCTTTCAGCAAATCTGCCAAATTCCAATATCTTGGTTTTGTCTTTTGTCAGTTCAAGCCCAAATTTCTTAAACCTGTCTACCAGACTTTTGTAGAGTGTCTCTGCTTCCCATTTGTTTTGAAAGCAACAGACAAAATCATCACAGTATCTTATTAGATAAGCTTGCCCCTGACTTTGCCGTTTTATTACCCCATTGAACCAATTATCCAACACATAGTGCAAGTATATATTTGCAAGTATTGGTGATGCTCCGTTTCCCTGTGGAGTACCCCTTTCACTGTCAAGATAATTACCATCTTCCATGATACCAGCCTTCAAGAACTTCTTTATAATATCTATAAACTTCTTGTCGGCTATGTCATGTTCCAGAAATTTGATAAGCCATTCATGGTCTACATTATCAAAGAATCCTTTTATTATCACCAGCTGGTGATAATAAAAGTTATCGCCAGTTAATGATTATCACCAGTTGTGACCGAAGAATAAGCCACAACCAGTAAAAGAAACGTTTTATCTGGTGATAATCATTTATTAATCATCTGTTTGAGCCTTTTTAATACATCCTGCTCATGCCAGTTAGTAACAGTTGGAGCAACAACACCATTATCAAGAAGTTTCTTTTCAGCTTCTTCAACCGCTTTTGACATCGCTTCGCTGCCTGCATCCAGGTATGTCTGTGTCGTTTGTATTGATTCATGACCAAGAAACCGCTGAATTACGGGAAGACTGGCTCCATTAAGCAGCATGTGGGTTGCCTTGCTTCTTCTTAAAGTGTGGGAAGAAACTGTTTTTTGCATAAGCGGCGGGCTTGCTTTCGCAGCTATAGCAGCGTATTTTTTCAACACATAATCAATACCGGAATCCGATATCCTCTTCTGATACTTATTAAGAAACAGCGCACCTTTTGATCTGTCGGTTTTGGTTTGATATTCTTTAATAAGTTTCACGCTGTGTGATGTAAGATAAATTCGCCGATATTTTGAACCTTTGCCATAAATGATGACAGAGTTCTCTTTGCCAAAGGAAAAATGTTCAAAATTCATTCTCACGGCTTCATCTACTCTTGCCGCTGTATCATAAAGGATAGCGATCAAAAGGTAATGCATCAGCCCATTGTGGATTGTGATATCAATGCTCTCGAGTATGGCTTTGTACTCATCCACTGTAAGAAAACTTTTATCCGGTTTTGGTGCCTTTTTTACCTTTATTGTTTGAACCTCAACATATGCGTTAGTGTATACCGGACAGAAATCCTTGGAATACTCGAGAAATGAAACAATAGCTGACCGCCGCTGGTTTCTGGTGGAAATGGATACATGCTGCTCTTCTTCCAAATATAAAAGAAATCTGCGTATCCTATCCTTGCTAAAGGAGGAAACATTAATATCAACTGTTGTGATTCCTTCGGTTTTACAAAGCCATAACACATACTGTTCAATTGCAGCATAGTAAGAACGCAGTGTTTGCGGGGATAATCCTGCTTCTTTGACGGCATATGTTACAACATAGTATTCCAATAATCCTGCAAAGGTCTTAGTCATAACAATCACCTGCCTTTTTATCAAAGATTTCTGATATGAAAGAAGTGTAATCTTCCATTCTGGCAAGTGTATTTTCAAAAAGATCTTTGCAAAGCCAGAGATAATCCTGTGTTTCCTGCAATGACTGGTGCCCCATATAAGTAGAAAGATACGCCAAACAGGCATTAACATCGGCTGCAGTTTCTGTAAGCTTTTTTAGTGAATGGACAGCAAATGTTACTCTGAGATCATGGAGCCGTGGACCGAAACCAGTACCTTTATGTTCGATGCCGGCAAGTTTCAGGTATCTCCTGAAGTATGAATACACACATTTACCTGAAACTAGCCCATCCTTGAGCTCGGAACCACTGTCAAAGAAATATCTGCCTGTTAAAATATGATTTGAAGATTCATCAAGATACCGTTGAACCTCTTTTAAAAGGGATTCAGATATCGTTACTATTCGGTGGTTATCATTTTTGGCATGGTTGATGTTGATAAGCCTTCTTTTAAGATCAACATCAGAACTTTTGAGGCAGCATACTTCCGATACTCTCGTTCCTGTACAATAAAGCACCTTGATCATACAGCGTATACAGTTTTCCATATTTGCAGTAGACTTGTTATGGCATGTGAGTTGATAGGTGTCAGCCGCAGCAAACAGTACAGATATCTCATCTCTGCTGAAAACATATGGAACAAATGTTTTTCCATGATGTTTAATGATATGTGGCAGGATATATGTATTATGAATCCGTAATACAAGCACCATATATTTGCCGAAGGACCGGATAATACATTCTATCCTCTGGAGTGTAGATTTTTTAACGTTTTGCAGTTCTAAAAATCCGTGTACTGATTCGGCTTTTAGGCAGATTTCACTTTTTGGATAACCGCTGCAGTATTGGTCAAAGCGCTTTAGTACGGGAATAAAAGATTCCGGAACACAGCCGCTGACATTAACCTTGTATTCAACATATGATGTAAAAACTGTTTTGAGATAGCTGCTAAAAATATCTTCAGGGCATGTGTAAACCTTATTTTTCATAAGTCGGCACCTCCAGTTCACACATACGAAGATGGGAAATGTCTATCTTAGTATAAATCATGGTACTTTCAATGCCGGTGTGACCAAGTACATGAGAAATATCAAGAAGGTTGATTCCCTGTTCCAGCATATTTGAGGCCAGAGAATGCCGAAGGCTATGGCTCCCATGTTTTCTTCCGTTGATATTTATCCCACTGTGGATAAAACCATAAAAAATCATACTTGAAATGGCAGTAGCGCTAAGCGGTTCACCGTTCGTTTTTATGAATACAAGATCGCAAGCTGTAAATGGCCTATCGTTTAAAAGATAATCAGCTAGAACATTTCCACAAAAATCAGTCAACTTATGGTCAAGCTCAACAGATGTTTTATCCTGTATTATTCTGATTCGGCCATTATCCCAATCAATATCAGACAGCTTCAGCTTTACGATATCGCAAGCCCTGAAGCCATAAACAGCAATCAGTACTGCAATAGCATAATTTCGCAAACAGTTCTTACCATAACTCTTAAGATAGTTAAGCAGGATCATGACTTCCTCCGGTGTATACACGGATGGGATTTCGGTATTGTTACGCCTTTTAGTAGAAACAATCATTTGGCCAAAATCCTGATCCGTTACCCCTCTCTGCCAGATGAATAAAAGGAAACGCTTGATTACCTTCTGCTCAGATTTGGCTGTTGCTTTTGCTTTGGACCCCAGGCTTAACAGGTAATTCAAAATCTGCTCAGAGTCCATCGTTTCGATAGGACAGCTGTATAAAAATGAATGTACTGTATTATAGCTGTATTTCTTGGGTTTTGGCTTGTATTCAAGCTGGTCAAGGTGTTCCATAAAGCGATGCAATGCGGCATTGCTCTCTTGGCTTAATGAATGACGAACCAGAGATCCCAACATGGATGTTCCAGGAATCGTACCTGTTTTGGAAAAGCTGTTTAATGCACGAAAAGCTACGTATCTGATGTATTCTCGGTGTGACATTTCTTCTGGTATCATTAAAAGAAGATTTCTGCCGTACTGTTGAGTGATATAGTCCATTAATAGGTCGATATCGTACTCTACATTGCTGTTAAGGGTTTTCGAAAACGAATTCCAATGCCATACATAGTTATGGTAGATCGTATTTTTTGTATATCCGCAGTTTAGCAGATACTGTTTTGCAGACGCAGTTAATTCTGTTAGTAACATAATTTCTCCTGACCTTAAGTTATTTCAGCAAATATGCTGATAAACTTATTAAATCAGTTATAGGTGTTACTATCAACTTATGATTATCACCAGATAAAACGTTTCTTTTACTGGTTGTGGCTTATTCTTCGGTCACAACTGGTGATAATCATTAACTGGCGATAACTTTTATATCGGCATATACTACGTAGTTGATTTCCTGCATATCAAGTATTTTGTCCAATAAC
>CAZANH010000309.1:0-8528 GCA_964486515.1 uncultured Eubacteriales bacterium | reverse complement strand
TCATAAATTTATACATTTCAATACTCCAAAATAAATTTTCCATTCAATAACTTATAAATAATATGAAATTGTTTACACGTATCCGTTTAGAGTAAAACTGGCCTTTGAAAACCAGCCTGACAGCGGACACATACTTGGATGTCGTGAAAGTAAAGGTATTCATGGAATCGGCCTGTATCTCGGCATTTGAATCTACATTATTGATGTAACCCTTGAGGTTGATTGGTGTATTAACTGTCACAGGGAAATTTTTATGCGCATTTTGCCCATAGTCGCCAATAGCAGATGCCCTTAACATATAGGTGCCGTCGGTCAAAGTATCTGGCAGCTGATACGGCACATCATTCCATGTAATATCATTCCCGCTTTTTTCTGCGGTTGAAGAACTGTAGTAAACATTCTTTACAGAGGTAACCAGACTTGAGCCTGAGTAAATGCCCAGCTGCAGATAGACATCATACGGAAACCGTGTCCAAAGGTTATAAGCTTCCAGAAACTCCGATGCCGGAATGGATGATAAGCTGAACCCGCTATCCAAGGTTCTTGCGTTTGCCTCAAACTGCATGGGTGGCACAGAATTTAAGTTAAAGTTCAATATAAATGGGTCGCTCCATGCCCCTTCCGGGTCTTTTACAAAGTATTGTAGTTCATAGCTTCCGCTCTGCAGCTTATCAGGAATCCTGTACGTCCACTCACCGCCGTTTCCCCTGTACATGATTTTTCTTTCAACGATTCCTTTGTCGGAATGGCTGAACTGGTGGTCAAGGTCATAGCTCAAGTCCACCCAGGTGGTGTTATACAGGTTTTCCTCCGCGTTATAGTCCCAGTCCAAAGTGGCATTGGCAATCGGCTTTCTGTGGGAGTAGATGATAATCTCCGGAGTTCCCGAGTAATATGAGTATCCTGAGAAGGCTTGATCCGTGGAGGGCCTGTCTTTTATACGCCTGTACACCTTAAATTCTCCGGTCTTACTGAAACTATCGGCTACAAAATCAGTCCAGCTGCCGGTTTCAGAATATGAGGTTGAGGCAAAACTCTCAATACCCATTGGATTGTCATAGTAATTCTGGTTCTGGACATACTGGAACTTCTCTTCGATTATGGGGTCGCCTTCCTCGTCAAAGTTGGCAGTACTTAATGTAAACGTATCCTCTCCTGCAAGCACACAATATTTTTGCACGGCAGGGCTCTCGTTTGCGATAAGGTTAAGTGTTTCTGATACGATTTCATCTATTGGTTTGTTGTTCTTTACGAAAAAGTCGTAGCTACCATAGTTTTTTATACTGTCGCTTCCTGAAAGAATAAGGTTTGCATCGGCTCTTGACATTACCATGTTAATGTCCTGGGGTTCAGATACGCTGCTATCACTTATATATACCGTATACTTATCTGAAACGGGCCTGAACGGGTCTGTATAGGGCTGGCGCACATCCTTGTATACGGTGCCGCTGTAATAACCGGTGTAGTCGCTTATCCACATCCAGTCCGATACCCACACCTGTATCTGCTTTGTTACCGTACCGGAATAGTAGCCTCTCCAGTATTTATAGTGGGTATAAGTAGAGCCTACAGAAGGATTTGACGGAGGAGAGCCGCTTTCCCCCAATTGATCATATCCTGTCTTATACAGCGTCCCGGTATACCCGTTCTGGCTGTAGCTTATAGAGGGATTATTGGGTGAATAGCTGTCATATCGCTCCCAGGAAGAACCGTCCCACCGGTATTTCGACCAGGATGTTGAATCCAGTGTTCCCGTGGCGGTCTTGCTGTCCGTCCTGGTTTCATAGTGCCCATAGTCATGATAATATCCGTTGTGTCGCTGACACTGGTTCTGTCCAGTATACCGGAATATCCGGCACTGGAATAGCTTGTAGTTGAAGGAGGATAGGAACTACCTGTATGAACAGTTTTATTTGCCGACCTTGAGTAGGTGTAGGTATGCATATCCCAGTTTTCAACAGCCGGAAGTATGTTTCTGCTCCTTAAGAAGTTATTGAAGTTCATGCGGTTGTTTAAAACATATGTGGTCTTCGATGCGGCAAGGTTTTTGTCAAGCATAAAGAAAACATCAATCATGGGCCTTACCACAGGAATGTCAATATATATGTCTGTCATCGGCACATAGTTGTCAACAAAGAACTCAACCTCCTGTGTATGCTCTTTATAATCCTCAGGAGATATATATTCGCTCAGTGTGTCTTCCCCGAAGCTCTCGCCAGCATGGTTTATATACTTGTATCTTCCAAGCTTGTCAGGCACAAATACAGGAAATCCGTCACTGCCGTCATATGTGTTTACAAGCCGGTCAAAGGTGCCATCGTTGTTGCTGTCATACCAAAGCTCGATTGTATTGTAGTCTATCAAATCTCCGTCAGTGCTTGAGACCATATAGTGATATGCTCCTATGGTATCATTTCTTCCAAGGACGCTGTTGTCAAGACATATTTCTATAGCGGGCGGCAAGTCTTCAAAGATTACAAACTGCAATATGTACGGCTCTGAGGTTCTTCCAAGGCTGTTAGTAGCTGTGAGCGTTATGCGGTAAACTCCCGGCTCTTTATACATCAATTCCTTGAAAAGGTCTGTTTCTCCCTGACGGATTTTCATTGAATTCCCGCTGCCTTCAACTGTGGAATAGCTCCAACTGTATGAAGTAATAGGGTATTTACTTGTGACAACTGTGCTGTTTGCAGATGATGAAGTATTTGATGCAGTGAGTTTCCTGTTTTCCTTGAAGGTGCCTTCAAGCTTGAACTGGGATACGGGCTTTGTTGAATATACCATAACCCATTTTTCAACCTGTGCTTCCTGGCCATATATTGATGTATAGTTTACAGTAACCTTTTTAAGTCCTATGTTTTCTTCACCGAATATATAACTGCCGGCAAAGAAAGTATTGTCATCAACCTCCCCACCGTCAATATATACACTTCTTGATGACGAAATCTCAGAACTGGTGCTATCTGAGGCTTCGAATTCAATAATGTCAAAAGCCGTACCGGGAATATCCGGCTGGGGTTCAAACGGAGGAAGTGGCTCTTCTGGATTTTCGGGCTCCTCAGGTTCGGTTTCCGGTTCGGGGTCGGGAACTACAGGCTCGCCGTTTATGCTGAATAAGACCTGTCCGTTTTTACTGCTATGGGGACTTTGGGAATCATCCAGGAATATAGCCTGTCCCCTTGCAGCAAGCGGGTATTTGTGCCCTTGCAGAGATTTAATCTGAGACTTTGTAAGAGGAATTACAAAATCGGCCTTTCCTGAATTCCTGCTCCAGAGCCGTACGGTTTTTGTCTGGTCATTAAGGCAAAGTGTCCATTCTTTCAGATCATCCCTTGTGTAATGGTTAACCTTCAGAACAGGATCGTTTATATACGCCTCATCCATTAAGGTAGCAGTTACAGTGACACTCACATTTATAATGTTGTTGTCAAACTCTGTTCCATAGTCTATAAAAGACAGTTCAGACGGATCATTATTTACGGTCAGTGCTACCTCAATATCCGTTGGGTTTATGGGTTCCTTAACCGTAGCATCAAGCTTCGGGACAGGAAAGGATTGATACCATACAGTACTGTTATGTATGTGCCACATTCGTCCCTGTCCGGGATACATCAGTGTAGGCGGGGACAATACATGCATGTACTTATATGCATTTTCACTGCTACCCTGTATTTTGAAGTCGGCGGACCGGTTAATCCACTGCTGTGTTGTGGGGTTATTAAACTCAATGGCAGATTTATTATAGTCACTTTCACTTACACGCGGTTTTATTAATTGACTATTCCAAGGCATAATCATCCAGTCTTTATCTGTAAGGTTGATACCTAAATCCGCATCATTTATGAAATTAATATTTGTAAACTTGTTTCCCATTGAATCAAATCCGTGATACCTGTATTCTCCCCTTTCTCCATTATAATAGTATCCTTCATTTAGATTTGCCTGACCGGTACCACTAGGCTGTGTGCCTTTTTTCCAGTCTCTTGCGCCGTTATTAACACTTGAATAATTTCCGTACACAACCAGCTGTTTGTCATGCCAAAGCCTGAAATTTAACGGATAACCGTTTACTGATGATTTTGTCCCGGATGGAAGTAAATTTTTAATGGTGTTCCAGTATTCAACTGCTTCCTGGTTTGTCGCAGAATAAAACTCAGGAATACTGGTACATTCTTCGTAATGTTTAAATGAACCACCAGATGCGAATGTATCTGTAGGTAATATACCGGCAGTAAATAAAAAAGACAATACTAAAGCAAGTATGCGTTTCATACATATCCTCCTTTTCGAATAAAAAAAGAACTGATTTCTCAGTTCTCCTTGTTATAAATCCATAAAGTGAATTTTAGCTCGTTCTCGACGATATAGAAAAGTGTTTTTCGATTGTTGAAATAAAAGATTTCTTCTCTGGCTGGGCCTCTATTTAATGATAGTTCAATATATTTATCAAATTCCGATATTGCTTTTTCTACGTCATTCCCGTATAGATGTTTGAATGCTTCAACGATTACATCTTTATGAAGTTCTTTAAATTCCTCAGGTTTATCAACTGTAATAGTATAAGGATGCTCAATTTGGTAATTATCCGTTGTTCGTATAGCAAACATCCCTTGAAATTCAGGCATTTCTTCTTTAAATTCATTTTCATTCTTAAAAAATCCGCAACTGATTATCTCCTCAAACGGGTTATATATCATCACCGCATAACCCTTGCTTTTGCTTATACTGTTATTCAAAGCTACCGCAGTCTCAAAGGTTTCAGGGTTTTCTGAGGGATAAACCTCGTAGCTTTCATCGTAGAAGTCATTCAACACAAGCACTTCAGAATCGTCAGGCTTTGTTGGGATTCTTTCTTCAGGAGCAAGTCCCCTAAGGATTATAACGCTTGCCTCACACCGTTTGAGATTCGACAGGGGATTGAATCTCCTGTCAGGTGTTCCTGTGAGAAGCCCAATCGCATAAGCATCAATAACATACTGCTTGTACACGTCACCTATCTCCGGATAGTCCGCAATAACACTACGTATGTAATTGTTGAGGGTTGAACCCGGTGCTGCTTCTACAAGCATTACCGCGCGTACAATAATTTTGGCGGCTTCCTGCCTTGTTATATGCCTTGTATAATCCGAAAATTCTTCCTCGTCAATCAGGTTTTCCTCAAGCGCTGCGGATGTTAAGACAAATGTCTAAAAAAGTATTCAGTTATAAGAAAACCACCTTGTTTCGTATTAATTGGCGTTTCATGCCTATCACTCCCCTCATGCATATGGATATATTATACATCATACATCGTATTAATCAAATCAACCTAACAACATTTTTATGTAATTTTTTGAATTTATTATTCCTTCATCATTTTGGAAGACTTCAATAATTACCCTTCCATCATAGTTTGGGAGTATCTCCTTAAATATGTATCTAAAATCAATATCACCCTGGCCTATTGGAACATGATTATGAATATCTTTAAGTGGCCTGTCTGTTATATGAAGAATTTTTGGGTACTTAATCTGTACCATTTCTCTTAAGTGTGTGTAGTTATCAATATGTGCAAATACGGCTTCATGGACAAATCTGCCGTACATTCCTTTTCCACCGTATTTAGGTAATAATGCAGGATGAATATTAAGTATTTTATTTTTGTACCCCTGTAAAACTTTTTTACCTAACTTTTTCATATAACCAGCTAATATTATCAGATCTACAGAATGTCGTTTCAAAACATTATAAATTTCTTCATCCAGTTTGTCTTCCTGTGGGAATCTCTTACTGCTCAAATGATAGCAAGCTATGTCTTCTTTTTTTGCTCTTTCTAAAGCAAGTGAATCTGAGTTATTGCTTATAATTACACTTACATTAGCATCTAATCTTCTGCTTTTACATGCATGCACGATAACTTGCAAGTTTGAGCCATTATGAGAAGCAAATATTCCTAAATTTAAAGTATTCACTGTATTTACCCCTTACTTCGATAGCGTTGAATTCTAATAAACAAATATTTAGTACATAAAATTAAACTGCTATAACGCACAAATTTATGTTACCACATTCTTACTGAGGATGTAAATCCCAAAAAAATTATATCTGGCTACATGTTAATTTTTAAAATCCCAATTTTCCATATAACATATTTTGTAAGATAGCTTTAAACTCCTTACAAATAAAGGTTTTTATGAAATTATGTTATTTTCATTTTGTGTTCTGCAATCTATGCAAGCAAGCTATTCTTCCTCAATACGATACTTCTTGAGAAGTTCCTTCGCCTTACTTATTCCGTCATCTGTAAGGATAACTGATTTGGAACGGTGTCCCCCACGAATTAAATCCTCATCAGTAAGTTTATCAAGAATATTAAAATCATATCCCTTCCAACACCTCCGGTACTGTATACCAAATTCATTTTCTTCCCATGATGTAAGATGAAGGAGCATAAGTGTAAGTTCCTTAACTCTTTCTTTTAAATTTTCTTTCTTCATTTATAGTACCTCCCTATTCCTTTATAGTTTAAATTGCAGAATCGGAGCCTTTAAATCTTATATTATTTGAAATAAGCTCATCCAATGTAACTGGCCTATATTCGTTTATCTCTACACCTGCATTTAATGCATTATCCATTTTCTTTAGTATTTCAAACGCAAAGCCATCTCTGTTATTGTGTATATGTGCATGCACATGGAGTGCCCCTCGTGCTGCTCCGCCCCATGAAAGCATAGGATAGTGGCATAGCGCAATACGTTTTTCCCCATCCTTTATTTCCAGGTAATACGAAACAGATGCAAAATATTTCTGAATATTACAGTTTTTAATCCATTTATGATCATGATTGCCTAGGACTAAATGCTTCACCCCATTCAGCCTTTCAATATAATTACTTGCGTGCTTATCACTGCGAAAAATCAGATCTCCGAGAATATAAACCGTATCATCAGCAGATACCGTACTGTTCCATTTCATAATTAAAGCTTCGTCCATCTCTGCTATATCATTAAAAGGACGATTGCATAAACGAATAATATTTGAATGTCCAAAATGTTGATCAGCTGTATAATATATCACTACATCGACTTCTTTCAGACTGATTATACTTAAGAAAAAATATCTCTATTTTCCTTCCAGTTTCTTTATCGTATCCGTACCAAGCTCTTGAATTGCTTTCAACTGACGGATAGCTAATTGATTCAATAATTTAAGCCTTTCTGATTGTAGTTCGCCTTGTTCAATTAATATAGCATTATAACTCTCCATGTTCGCTAAAACCAGTAATTGGTTTAATGTTGCATAGTCTCTGATATTTCCGTTCTTATCAGGATTTTCTTTCCGCCACTGTTTGGCTGTGATTCCAAATAGGGCAACATTCAGCACATCTGCTTCACTGGCATAGGTAATAGAAATCTGATATGGTGTCAGTTCCCGTGGGATTAGGTTTTCCTTTATTGCATCAGTATGAATTCTGTAATTAAGTTTGGAAATTTCCCTATTCAAATTCCATTCCAAAGAAAGCCTGCTGCTTTCATCACTTTTTAGCCTTTTATAGTCTTTAATAATATAGAGCTTAAACTCTGCTGATATCCAGGATGCAAATTCAAAAGCGATATCGGAATGGGCAAAAGTTCCACCATAGCGGCCTGACTTGGAAACAATACCAATGGCATTTGTGTTTTTTATCCATTTTTGTGGAGATAGCGTAAAAACATTATATCCTGCTTCTTTTCTAAACCTATCGAATTCGATAGGTTTAAAACCAGAGTTATGTAATTGTTCCCACAAACCTAAAAATTCAATAGTATCTTTTCCTCGCATCCAATTATTAATAACTATGAACGGCTCATCACTTTTATATCTTGCTATATCCGTTAGTGAAATAAACTCGTTTTGGAAATCTTCTGTATAAATTGTAATATCAACACCTTTAGCATGAATAGTATCCTTTATTGTCTTTTTCGTCATCAGTATCCTCCTCACAATCATATTAATGGATAATAAAAGTAAAATAATCTGTTATTGTAATAAATATTATATCTATTCATTATGTTTTTGTAAATTATTCTTGCAATATTAAAAAAGTCAAATTCGTTGCCATTTCCAATATCACAAGTATGAACTCATCTTTATTATTAATTCAATTATTTTGATCAACTATGAAATCTTGCATACAAGCTTCCATGTCCAACAGGAACGAGAACAGAAAATACTGTCGAGCCTCAGGATGTTTTATCATAAGTTCAGCGTCTTCCGGAAACTGCAATCCTAAAACATCAAACAAAATACGCAATATGGCCATCATTTCAGCTTCTTGACCTTTCTGGTACATATGATTTAGAACAGCAGAAATTCTTTCTATGGCTTGGCCATCATTCTCAGAGAATGTCCAGATAGTTTCAACAAATGGAGCAGTCATTGCTCCGGATATCAGATTAATTTTGTTCCGAGATATTTCCCCGGATGGCAATAGAATACCTTTGTCATATAAAAGGTTTTGGTTCATTGACGTTTTCATAATATTCATTTGAATCCCTCCTTAAATTTTT
>CAZANH010000308.1:0-1758 GCA_964486515.1 uncultured Eubacteriales bacterium | reverse complement strand
TGGACTGCCGTCAAGATTATGGTTGGTTGTTATAGAAATAGGTTCTTGCAATGGAATCTACAAATGATACAATATGCCGTATCGCAAAGGATTATTTACCTTTTGAATTGATTTTGAAATGAGCAGCATTGAGGAGATCACACCGCAAAGAAAATACAAGGGAGTAAGTTTCAGCTTATCGGTAAAATTAAGAATACAAAGACACCTTTCAATGTGGACTTCGGTATCGGGGATGTTATCGTACCCAAAGTTGTAAAATATCCTTGACAATATAGTACTACAGTAGTAATATAAATATATGGTATTACTATTGTAGTACAAGTAATAATAAAAGTTGGGTGGTTATGTATTATGCAAAAACTGAAAAATATCTCTGATTCTGAGTATGTGATTATGCAGGTGTTGTGGGATAAAAACCCCGTATCATCAGCTGAAATAGTCAGCAGCCTTAAGGATGCAACAGGTTGGGATCCCAAAACAATACATACGTTTTTGCGCCGCCTGATGTCAAAGGGCATAGTCAATGCTTTGAAGGAAGGCAGCTTTTATAAATATTCACCCAATATAAGCAGAAGTGAATATACAATATCCGAGACAAAATCATTTGTTAAGAAGATATATGATGGTTCCATAAGCAATCTTATCATCAGTTTTGTAAAGCAAGAAGAGCTTTCAAAAGAGGAAGTGAAAAAACTCAAAGAAATATTGGAAGCGGCAGAGAGGGAGAGTTGATTATATGATTTTATCAAATGGATTTTTAAGCATTTTAAATATAAGTATTGCCGGTGTGGTAACAGCATGTGTTCTTCTTCTTATTAAAAAAATATCAGGTGAAAGATTGAGCGCTTCATGGCATTACTATATATGGCTCATTCTGGTGATAAAGCTTATTGTCCCTGTTTTTCCCCAAAGCCAGATCAGTATTTTTAATATTGTTAAGCTTCCGTTTCAACAGCAGTATGAAATGGGGAGTGACATTGGAGTACAGGATAAAAATGTTTCAGTATATGCAGATAAGCCACGTAATGACATTATGGGAACATCACAGAATACCGGCCAATCACAGCACATAAACTTATCGGATGACGGTATTACTGACAGTGACACACCAGTACAGGACATACCTTTGCAGGAAGATGTTAAAATGCCCGGGGATATAATTGAAGTGTTAAGCATTATATGGATTGCCGGGATTTTTTTAGTTCTTTTATATACAACATGTTTAAATATTCATATAAGGCGCTCAGTCGCAAAACGCGGTAAGTGTGATAACAATGAACTGCTTGATGTACTGTTGAAATGTAAAGACAGTCTGGGAATTAAAAAAAGGATTGCGGTGCATGTATGTGACAGGTTTGGTTCCCCTTGTATATACGGATTGATAAGGCCGAAGCTTCTTGTTTCAAATAAGGTGATTAGCAATTTGAGTCAGACAGATAAGAAATATGTTTTAATGCATGAGTTGATGCACTTAAAAAGAAAAGATATGATTATAAATACTATATTGATTTTACTTAAGGCTGTTTACTGGTTCAACCCCGTATTATGGTATTGCTTTGCAGATATGAGAAGGGAATGCGAGATTTCATGTGATGAAATGGTGCTTAGAAGGCTTGACAGGAGTGAAAGAATCAGATACGGCAAAACAATAGTTGATATGTCGGCATATTATCCGGAAAAGAAATTTTTATATCCGGTTATGAATATGGTGAATAAAAAAAGCGATACTTCAAAGCGTATTAAAAAAGTTATTAATTT
>CAZANH010000307.1:0-4884 GCA_964486515.1 uncultured Eubacteriales bacterium | reverse complement strand
TTTAGTACGCTAAAACTCCGTTAAAAAAGGAACCGATTTCCGGTTCCCACTTTTTGTTCACGGATTTCAATAGTTTTTGACTACCCTCTGGACAGTAACACAATTTTTGAAAAATACTATAAATATTTTTCAAAAACCCCTTGACAATAATTAGCTGGTCTATCTAAGCATAATATAAAGTACATTATCCACAAAAATTAAGATTATATAAGAACTATCTGCTTTTATTTTATAATAATACTTGTAGCTGTTTTGTGAATCGATTAATGAACTAATTTTGTCCTTTTTAAAACCAGTATCATCAAAAAAAGTGTTTACCATATTTTGTGCTGACTGACTTTTGTCTTTCCATTCCAATGAATTTTTTAAATCCTTAATGTCATCATACTCAAATATATAAAATACACTACCGTTTGACGGGAACCCTCCTATATTGGATGCTACTTTTATTTTATTCTCAGGCTCCGGAATTTTAATATCCCAATTCAAAATCATTGTTGTTGTAAATCTAGGGAATAATACAGGTTTGATTTTATTATATACATAATATCCTGTAAACAATAAACAAATAATTGCAATGACTATTACATATATTATTGTCTTTCTTTTCACCATAATAAGACTCTCTTTCTACTCACTTAGATGAGTAATAATAAAAAACTCCCAAATAGAAAGACTATTCTTTCCTACTCAATTGTGACTTCTGCGGCAGACTTTGTGCACAAGAAGTAAGAAATACAGAAATTATACACATCTTTTTGTTTCTCATCCTTTTACTTACCGCCCCTTTGATTATTGATATCTACTTCCTCGTTCTTCATATTTAAAGCTATTGTACATCGCCAAGCTGCTATGAAGCACAGATAAATATTACCACATGCTGGCTTTGATGTCACTATTTTATAATATATGCCTTCCTCATTAACCTTTGTATAGGTTTCACATTCCATATTCCGAACGACAAAATCGCGCCTGTAAAATTCAAAATGACATCATCTATATCACAGCTTCCGCAATAGGTCAGTAGCTGCAGTATTTCTACACAAATAGGTATTAATAATATCACGAATAAAAATAAAATAAACTTGCGAAGCTTTTTAAATATGCATGGCAGTAAAAAACCCATTGGAGCAAATAATACAACATTACCAACGATGTTCTCAATAAGAAAATTTCTATTCATACGGTTATTTATAAAACTTCTTACAAACATCCCTATGGTTCTAAACGGAACTAAGTTTATGCTCCATCTCATATGTTCCAAATATTCAGAAATACTCATTGTGCTTCTTACTCTGAACTGCCGGTAACCATTTAGAAACAATATGATAATTAATGCCATGATATAAAAAACAAATATGGCTAGAACGAATACCCTCATTATTTTATATCTTTTTTCGGATTCCTTTATACTGAGCATTAGCAGTAATGTTGATATTGACAGAGGAACACAAAATAATATACCACAATTGATCAATCCCTCAATATCAAATATAGAATTGCCTCCCAGCACCTGCACACAAATATATACAAAAATTAATAAACCGAACAAATAAAAAATTCCTGAAATTAATACTTTCAAAGTAACTTTTTTATCCAAAACTCCTCTCCTTTCAATCGCACAATATCCTAATTTCGTGTCTTATTTTTTCTCCTTAAAATCATCGATACAGCAACTAACCCTATTCCTCCTGCGAATAATCCTGCGTACATAAATAATTGAAATGGCCCCCCTCCAAAATGACTAAATGGATATGGCCCATTTATAATCCAGACATATCTTTCATAATTGCCGTGAATAAACCAATATAGGAGTAGCGGACTAATTGTTAAAATAACTCCCCATCCCAATAATAAATCTGATATAAAACTCCTTATTATATCTTTTCTCATTCTGTAAACACCTCTGTAATGGCGGTCTCCACTTACGATGCTTTACTCTTTCTATACCTAAAAAATAAAATTACCGAAAATAATATGAGTAATACACCAATTGCCAGAAAGCTCCACGCATACACAGGTATTTGTCCATAAGGGAGCTTATCATTGATTTCCAAACCAATAAAATACAGTCCTATGCCATTCCCATCTCTGACTACAGTAAATAAGGATATTGCCTTCAATATAAAAGGCAAGGAAACAATAAAAAGTATTATTGAGATATTTCTTAGTTTCTTTATCGTGATCCACTTTTCGAAAAAACATTTTGTCTTTTCCAGGCCATTTTTGGCCACCCCTTACACCTTAAAGTATAATCAAATCATAATCAGTATACAACATAATTTGTATAATTAACAGAAATTTCTATTTTGTTATTGCATATAATCAAAATTAACATAAGATTTAATATTTTTACAATCAAACTAATCTATCCTGTATTTACTCAATTCATTCTGATTATCTGGCATAAAATTCCACTCCCTCATTATCTACATTTGCATAGAAGGGTACAAATTTCTTATACTTGTTGTACTGTTCAAATTCTTGTTCCATGATAGATATGACTACATTATGTTTTAAAGAGAATTCAAACATTACATTGACAATAAGATAGTGGTATTGCTTCATTTTCTCCCTGTTCTCATCTATTAAAAGTAAAATATCTATGTCTGATTCATCCTCTGCTTCATCTCTGGCGTATGAACCAAATAAGATTATCTTTTTTAACTTTGCCCCAAATATCATAGATAAGCTTTCCTTTACATCTTCAAGGACATTTATTATTTTTTCATCTTTCAACTGTACTCTGCTTTTCATTCTACTGCTTCCTCGCAATGATACTAATGTCCACAAAACAAATTAATACTTTGACAAAAATTCTGTTGGTGTCAATATTTCCGGCCGTTCTATATCAACAGCAGCAAAGTCCTTATCTCCTGTAATTAGAATATCAACATCTTCAATAATTGCAGTATGGAGGATTATATAATCATTTTCATCTCTAATGTCAAAAAGCCTCTCACCCATAAATTCTTTTGGAGAATATACCAATTCAAATGAAAGTTTTGATAGAAATTTATTCATTGTGCTTTTATGCTTTGGAAATTTGCGTTCCACTACATTATATATCTCATCAATAACATAAGAACACAAAACAAGAGTATGTTCCTCTGCGGCTTTTTCTATCACTTTGGTAAGGTGCTCGCTTCTGAAAACAAGAGTTGAA
The DNA here is from genome assembly GCA_964486515.1 of uncultured Eubacteriales bacterium. GTDB lineage: Bacteria > Bacillota > Clostridia > Acetivibrionales > CAZANH01 > CAZANH01. Next base: position 1,718 of record CAZANH010000307.1, on the reverse strand, counting down.
ATTAATACATTAGTATCAAACATTATCCGCATTTTTTTCTTCCTTCAATTCTTTTCTTATTTGTTTGACCATATCAACTACATCTTGTTCAGAATTAAGCCCTAAGCGCTCGGCTTCCCCGCGGAAAGCCTCTTGTGCTTCCATTAATGCTACTCTCGTAGAGTTTTCAACAATTATTCTCCCATCTTGCTCCATGAAAATAACCTTGTCACCATCTTTAAGGTTAAGCTTACGCCGGATTTGTATGGGTATTGTTATTTGACCTTTTGTTGTTATCTTGGCAAGTTCCATAAAATTACCAGCTCCTTCTGCGAAAACATTGAATTCCTTACTTAGTTATATTATATTCTACAGAAGTAAAAATATCAAATTAAATTTTATTATTTTAATTTCTTTCTTACTTATTTATCTTATTGGATATCACTATATGAACTACAATAGCCCTCCCTCTTTAAAACTGAAATAACTATTGTCCACAACTATAATATGGTCCATAATCTCTATTTCACAGAGCTCAAGTGCATTCTTGATTAGCTTTGTAGCTTTTATGTCAGGTTCGGAAGGAATCAAAGCACCCCCTACATGATTGTGTGCAAGAACAACTTTCTTTGCATTATAGTACAGAGTATGCCTGACGATTTCACGTATATATATGGGAGTCTCATCTATCTTGCCCCGCGATATTTCTTTAACAGCTATAACACCCTTACCTGTATTAAGAAACATCATCTTAAACACTTCAACATTCAGAAACTGCATATCCTTGACTAAGTATTCCCCGGCATCAGATGAAGATTTGATCACCTTCCTGTAAACCTTTGCCACACTGATTCTTCTGCAAAGCTCATACACAAGTGAAAGCTTCTGCTTTTCCTCCGCTGTCAGCTCAAGTGCATCTATAACCCTGGCAGTTTCAACAAACCCAAACGAACCTATGAATTTCGCAACCTTAGGTAAGCTTATAGAGGGCATACTACAATAGGTTCAAGAAGACCTGCCTCCCGAATGGATGATACAAGCCCTTCAAGATGGGATTTTACATAATATTCAAAATGCAGAGGATGGTCCACCAGTTTGCTGCATGGCAAATAGAGGATTTCACCTGAATTTTTAAAATCCCCTGGATTATCTGCTGCCGGAACCATTTTATTCACCACCTCCCCTTTTTATTTACAGAATTTATCAGATTGGGATTTCTGTAATCTGTTTTTTCAATATATCACTTCCGGGAGCAATTTTGTGTTTCACTTTTAGTAAAGCATGGATATGAAATTGTTGTCATTTTATGTATAACCTGTGTACGGGCGGGTCTGCATTTGACAGTATTGTTCTTACAGCCATTACAGTCTCAAATACAGTGACCGTTAACAACATGTCTCCTCATAAAATTGTAATGCTCAGATTAAATCTGGGCATCCACTATAATTCTATAATTTATGAGAATATTATGCTAAGAAAAATCAGGTGCAAAGCTTTACTTATAGGATATGTTCAAAGATACTTCACATAATATCTTTCTTTCATAAAAATTGTTATGTGAAGCTTCACATAACAATTTAATTATTCCATGCTGGAATTTTCAGGTGGGTGCATTTGTAGGTTTTTTGATTATTTGTTTTTACCAGTTTTTTTTATCAATCTATACAGATGTATTACTCTCCCATTTTTCAATACTTAATTATAAACGCTTTGTTCAATTTTTCATAAAGATTAATATA
>CAZANH010000306.1:0-5100 GCA_964486515.1 uncultured Eubacteriales bacterium | reverse complement strand
TATAAATGATTCAATGAACTTGTATACCTGAAAATAATTGTTACAACCGGTATAATAAAAAGTAATATCCTTATAAACGGGGTAAGGCGGTATTTATTCCCACTGTATTCCAATGCAAGCAAAAACCACAGAACTCCATAAAAAGGTATTCCCAAATACTCAATATGGTTCCAGAACAATATCATCTCAAGTTCTCTATTTGCAAGTTCCATAGAATAACCAAACATATGAAGTGTTACAACAATAAAAATAAAGGTTAATGGCAGCGCACCTGATATATTTTTGCGCCTGTATGTATATATTGCAAGGAATAATGTTAAAACAGAAGCACCTGCTAGTATTGAGCTTATTACAATATGTATTTCCATAGTATTATATCATCACCAACATTCAAAACTCAATAATTTTTAATTATATTAGCGATGCTCCCAAACAAATTATAACACACTATGGCCTTCGGCTACAACAAAAGTATTTTAAGAAATGAATTAAAACAGGTTGAAAAGTCAGATGAATATGTTTTATAATAAGTATGTGGAAAGGACGGGGATATTTTGAAAACAGAAGAATATGCTAAACTTGCCAAGGCTGCATCAATAAAGCTCAGTGCAATTGAATCCGAAACAAAAAACATCGCACTGGGAAAAATAGCATCGGCACTATATGAAAACAGAGAAAAAATAACGGCGGCAAATAAAAGTGACATAGAAAGAAGTACCAGGGAAGGACTTTCTTCGCCTCTACTTAAAAGGCTGCTTTTTGACGAAAAAAAAATATTGGCTGCAGCAGAAGGTATAAAGAGCCTCATCAGGCTTCCTGACCCTGTGGGTCGGACACTTGAGTCCACAGAACTTGACAGAGGCCTCGAACTTTTCCGTGTGAGCTGTCCCATAGGCGTCATAGGTATAATATTTGAGTCACGCCCCGATGCACTCGTCCAGATTTCAACACTATGCCTGAAAAGTGGAAACAGCGTCCTTTTGAAAGGCGGAAGTGAAGCCAGGGAAACAAACAGGATTCTTTCAGATATAATTCTTGAAGCCTCCATAAAAGCAAAAATACCTGGAGGGTGGCTCAGCCTTCTTGAAACAAGAGCTAATGTCAATGAAATGCTTAAGCTTGATAAGAACATTGATTTAATAATACCAAGAGGTTCAAATGAATTTGTAAGGTATATAATGGATAATTCACGCATACCTGTACTTGGACATGCAGAAGGCATATGCCACTGCTATGTTGACAGCAAAGCCAGTATTGACATGGCAGTTAAAATAATCATAGATTCAAAAACACAATATGCAGCTGTATGCAATGCACTTGAAACTTTGCTTGTTCACAGGAATATTGCGGAAAAACTGCTCCCTCCGTTGAAAAATGACCTTGAAAAGAGGGGAGTAGAACTTTTTGGCTGTGAAAAAACGAGGAAGGTCATTGATGTTGACCCTGTACCTGACGGAAGCTGGAATAAAGAGTATCTTGATTACAAGCTTTCCATACGTATTGTTGAAAATATACATGAAGCCATTGAACATATAAATACGTATGGTTCCGGCCATACCGACAGTATCGTTACAAGCATCAACGAAAATGCTGAACTTTTTATGAACCTTGTGGATTCTGCTAACGTATTTATGAACTGCTCCACGCGCTTTAGCGACGGCTACCGCTATGGCCTCGGTGCAGAAGTCGGGATCAGTACGAATAAAATCCACGCAAGGGGCCCTGTCGGACTTGAAGGACTTGTCATATATAAGTACAGGCTTATCGGCAACGGGCAAATTGTAGATGACTATGCTTCCGGACGCAAAAATTTCACACATAAAAAACTTGATAAAAATTTTACCCTGTAACGCAGCAGCAACTTTGCTGATTTGATTTTACAGCCCCAGTATGCTTATAACTTCGTCCTTCATACCGTTTTTATTACATATTCTTTTATGCCTTACGGCCTTTTTGTCAAGTTCATTTAAGGCTTCGGGTACTTTTATTCCGGTTTTTTTCGATAACAATTCAAGAAGCTCGAATTCCGTCAATCCTTCCGTTATTTCTTCCTGGAAAATTGCTTTTGCCACACTAAGATTGAATTTAAAAGGGCTTGCCGTGGAATCTATAAGTGTCCTGGTAATGTCACCCGTGGCAGAAACATACCTGTCATACACATCAATTGCGACAGCAGTGTGCGTATCGACAAGATATCCGTAATCCTCATATATGCACCTGATTGTCTCCAAAGTATTCTTTTCGTTTGTATAATCTCCCCAAAATATCTCTGATATCTTTTTTTTCGATTCGTCATTCACTGTATATACACCTTTTTGAACAAGCTCTTCCATCCAGCCATTCACCAATCGGGAATCACGCCCTGTAATTTCAAACAAAAACCTTTCAAGGTTGCTTGAAATAAGTATGTCCATTGAGGGTGACATTGTTTTTTTAAATTCCCTTCTTCTATCATATACACCTGTATTTATAAAATCAGTAAGTACGTTATTGACATTTGACGAGCATATCAGCCTGTTTACAGGCAATCCCATATTCATGGCATACCACGCAGCGAGTATGTTTCCAAAATTACCAGTTGGAACGTTAATGTTGATTTTTTCACCCTGTTTTATATCTCCGGCCCTTACCATATCGGAATATGCTGAGAAATAATAAACTATCTGGGGTACAAGCCTGCCCCAATTAATTGAATTTGCAGATGAAAACGAAAGGTTCCGGGAACTCATTCTATCAACCAGTTCCATGTCGGTAAACATAGCCTTTACACCATTTTGAGCATCATCAAAATTACCCTCGACACCAATTACATACGTATTATTTCCTTCCTGTGTGACCATCTGCATTTTTTGTATCCCGCTTACCCCGTTCTCAGGATAGAATACTATTATCCTTGTACCGGGTACATCCTTGAAGCCTTCAAGTGCAGCTGTTCCGGTATCACCTGATGTTGCAACAAGTATAACAATTTCATTTCTGTCTCCGGTTTTGGCTGCTGCCTTTACCATCAAATGCGGCAATATCTGCAGTGCCATATCCTTAAACGCACAGGTCGGGCCATGCCACAGTTCGAGTACATGAAAATTACCGTTTATCCTGATTACCGGTGCAATTTCACTGCAGCCGAATTTTTCTATTGTATAAGCATTGTTAATACTGTCTGTTAGTTCATTATTTGTATAATCTGTTAGAAATTTTTCAAGTATGAATAAAGACCTTTCCTTATAGCTCATTTCTGTCAAGCTTTCTATTTCTTCAGGAGACAGTTTAACCACCGTATCCGGTACAAATAATCCTCCGTCAGGCGCAATTCCCATTTTTATTGCTTCTGCAGACGATACAGGTTTTATACCTCCCCTTGTGCTTTCATACAGCATGACAACCCCCCGGCCATATAAATATTATAATATTATAATATTTATATTCTGTCACAGTGATATATATAAGTCAAGAAAAAACTGACGCCTTTATATACAAAATTGCTCGTTGGTCTTAGAAAAGACATTGAACCGGGTAAATACAAGACCCAGCCAAACCATGTAATCACCATTAATGGCGATATTCACAAATACTGCGAGACAGTCAAAGTACCCGAAGAAATGGAGAAACTTGTTGATTTTATAAACAAGTCAGCTATTCATCCTGTTGAAATTGCTGCCCGGGCTTATCATAAGCTGGTTGAGGTACATCCTTTTAACGACGGAAACGGCAGAGTGGCAAGACTGCTTATGAATCTTATTCTCATGAGAAACGGGTATGTCCCAGTAATAATCAAACGTAAAAAAAGAGAGGAATTTTACAGGGCTTTAACGGAAGCTGACAATGGAAATATGAATGATTTTACAAACCTTGTATCAGAAGAGGAAAAAAGCAGGTGTTGTCAAGGGGACGGGGGAAGTGACACCCAAATGTTAATTTGGGTGTCACTTCCCCCGTCCCCTTGACAACTTGCTGAAAAGGAGATTCGCAGTCAGTCTGCCTGCATTATACAAATACATTTTGTCTTCATCGCTGAGATTAAAATCCAAAAAAGAAATTTTTGTTGTATTTATAAGGCCTATGTGTTCGATTTTATTTTTTTCATTCTTCGGTATACCCATATCAATAACCACTGATATCAAGCTTTTTAATATATCAAGAGCATTATCAATACTGAAAAACTTCTTTTTTTCACCACCGCTTAGCTTGAATCCCACCGTATTATATGGTTTGCTATCTACAGCCCAGTAAGGGAACCTGTCAAGTACTCCTCCGTCCACCAAATTAAATGATTTAAATTTATCTCCCTCTTTTTTGTTAAGAACTACGGGTTTAAACGCAAACGGAACGCATGTACTTATTCTAACAGCCTTTGCCACCTCAAACCCATCTGGATCAATCCCGTAATATGAAACATCATCCGGGAGAAGTACTATTCTGCCTCGATTTAAGTCAACCCCGGTCATTCTTACTTTATATCCTTTTGGGTTTACCCTGTCAATCACACCTCCGCGTAAATCCGAAAAAGTTTTTACACCCCTTTCGGCAAGTACGTTATATATCCATTCCTCAAGCAGATCACCATCAAAAAGGCAGCCTTTCTTTCCGAATGTGATTATATTGGCAAAAAGATTATTCCTGCTGCCTTCTGAATCAAAGAAATTCTCCTGGTAACCATCTTTGTTTATTTCACCTATATTATTTTGATATAAAAAATTTCTTACAATGTCTTTATCATATACGTATAATCGCTTATTTCTTACATACTCTCTGAATTCTTTAACAATCTGAAGGTTCTCAGCTTTGTTAAACTGTATATTTTTAAAATCCAAATTGTCTAATTGGTTCCACATCTGAAATGATGTATATCCCGCCCCCGAAAGTGATCCGGCAATTGCTCCCGCTGATACACCCACAATATTAAGCCACTTAATCCGCCTTGTCTCCGCGGAATTGAACATTCCCGCATATGCTATACCCTTAACTCCTCCACCACTTAAGACAAGATTCAATTTCCTGTTTTTATATTTCATACAATGTTCACTCCCAATATATATTGTATTAACAGGAAATCAATACTGTGTATGATGTCAGGGTGTCAAGGGGACGGGGGAAGTGACA
>CAZANH010000305.1:0-2424 GCA_964486515.1 uncultured Eubacteriales bacterium | reverse complement strand
CATTTTCAAAATCATAAGTATCTATGTTACCACAAGCTCCCTGTAAATACAGCACAGGCAAATTACTTTCATATAAAGCCTGGATGTCTTTTCTCATAGCACCAGGAAAGTCAGCTGATATATATTCGGTAGAGAATAATGTAACCGGATGGCTTGAAAAATTCACCATGACAGTGATACGATTCCCATCCCCTTCTTCAAACCATATTACCTGTACTTCACTGTCTACAGGGCCTTCTATCATCAACCTGTCAGGATTACCAACTCCATGCGGATTCATTTTACTTCTGCCATCACTCATGATATATCTCCGGTTATAACCACATCTTTTCACATTTCCTTTTCCGTATCCCATACGGGCAGGTTTTCTACTATTAAATGCCTCCACTACCGATGTAACGATCCCTTCCAGAAGCATTTCATGCTTTTCATCATCTTTCACACTCCAGGATATTATCCCTTTGTTATCATTACTCATAATTGGACCCTGGTGGGTATGAGTGGCAGATATTATAATCTTGGACGGGTCAATACTTGTCTTATCATGAATTTTTCTACGTACAAAAGCAATATCCTCCTCTTTTATTACGCATAAATCACAACTAATAATAGCTGCGGTCGTTTCCCCGTTATCCAATACAACACAGCTTGCATAAAGAGGATCAAGTATGGCATTACCCATTCTTAAATAATAATGGCCCTGTAAAGGGAAAGGTACCTTCGGGGTTATATTCACCTGTGAAGCTCCGACCAACATAATTATGCATCTCCTTTTTTCAATTATAAATTTCCTGTAGTAAAATGTTCATCTTCATGCTCATGTATTTGCAAACTCCTCTTCCTTATTAAAATTGCCAAATCACCTGACCATTACTGCTTGGTAAGCCTGAACATTCTTAAGTTCAGACCCATCTTCGTAAAAGCTTGCAACTATGCTATTGGCATTTGTACGTCCGCAATCTTTTATAATTCAACCCCTTGTGCTCTTAACTCATCCTGAACCTTTTTGACATCTACATGTCCAACACCTTCTCTGTTCTGTATTGTTTAAACCCACCACATAAAGTTGCAGGTAAGGGTGGTGTTATATCTACTTTTGATGCCCCGGCCATTAAAGTATTTTTATAAGTAGTACACATTTTTTTAACCCCCCCTACACTATTTAATGATTCTTGGTAATAGACATAATCAAAGGTTCAATACCCCCTATTGAAAACATCAGCAGACCGTATATCATTGTCATGAACCAAAGCCCTTTTGCAAAAATTAGGAAAAATGAAACTGCTATACTGGTTACAAGACACATTCCTATATATATACTTGTTTTTTATTATTGCTTTGATTGTATCGCTTTTTTTTATGTGACTAATACTTGTTATTGTGAACATATATACTCCACATTTCATAATGCTCATTACAATCATTTGAATATCTTGTTGAACATATTTTCATGATAATAGTTTTAATTGAAAAAGTAAATATTAAATATTATCTATTAACTATATATTTCTTATAATTTGTATGTTAAATTTTATTTCTGCATGTTAAAAAATACATACCATACTGCCTTTTAATCCCGTTGACTTTTTCTTTATCAAGTTCTACATTTAATGCTTTAACTCCGTTATCTAATTCAGTTCTCCTCAAGGAGTTTTATAATTTTATGTCCCAATAGCCTCTTGTAGAAACTATTGGGACAATTGTTCATATGATGCTGTATTAATTTTATGCACGCTATTGCTTTGTAATTAACACATCGTCAAAATAGAAGGTGCCTGTACCTTCATCGCAAAAGAAAGTCCGCATACCGTCTATTTCGCTTACGGTACAGTAAAAATCCATATCTTCCGCTTCCAGAACATCATTTACGTAAAAGTCATACGTATCCGAATTGGTATCCAGAATAACCTTCAGATCATACCATGTGTTCGCAGTATATTCTCTAACTTGTTTCCAGATAGTGGTTCCATCCAAACACTGAATTTGACCATTACTACTAAATACCAGCTTTACTATGCCCGTTGAATCGTCAAGTACCTGTAATACATTAATCCATTTGTCGCTCTGTAATGGCATTACTTTCAGTTCTACGGTTACAACCCCTTGCTGGGCCGTGAAATTCTTTATAGCAAGGGTAGATGCCGAATCGTTTGTGTCATATATTCTGACACTCTTATCCGATGAACTTGGCACCTCCTCTACAGTAATTGTCCCTCCCGAAGTGTCGCATGTCCACCCTGTGGGTGCATTCCCTGTTGTCATGCTGTCAAAATTTTCACTGTAAATAGTAGCTGGCATTGGGGTCGGAGTCGGAGTTGAAGTGGGGGTTGGGGTAGATCCATCATTACCTCGTATAATCACATCGTCAAAATAGAAGGTGCCTGTACCTTCATCGCAAAAGAAAGTCCGCATACCGTCTATTTC
>CAZANH010000304.1:0-23115 GCA_964486515.1 uncultured Eubacteriales bacterium | reverse complement strand
GTGTCAAAGGGGACGCTTATTTTTGACACGCCCTTGATACATGTAAAGAAAGAAATATTTCACAAAATAATAAAATAGACGATATTTACAAAATAATAAAATAGGCTTGACAAGAGAAATAAAGTGTTGTAAACTTGAGTTAGTTATTTAAGTTAAGTAACAATCAGATTGAAAGGAATGCTTATGGCGATTAAACCTGGTAATCAAGAGACAATTAGAATAAGAAATCAAAATAGAATAATTGAAGAAGTTATAAATAAACATGTTAATTCACGTGCTGATATTTCCAAAAACCTTAAACTAAGTGCTCCTGCAGTATCTTCGAATATTGAAAAACTTATTGATAGAAATATATTAATGGATGTTGGCGAGGGTGAATCGGCAGGCCCTACTGGTGGAAGAAAACCAAGACTTATATCGTTTAACTATAAATGTAAATATATTGCAGTTGTGGATTTGGATGGCAAAGGGATTCAAGTAGCCATATATTATTTGGATGGAGTATGTGCTATTCGTGAAACTGTAATGTTGAATTCATCTAAAATAACAAAAAAGGATATTATAAGGGTAACTGAAATTATACAAATGCTTATGTATAAGGTTAACTTACCTAAAGAAAATTTAGCTGTTATAAGCGTAGGAACACCTGGACTTTTAGACCATGAAACAGGATATTTTGTTAATGCGCCTATCTTTGATGACTTTCAGAATATTAATATTGAGCACATTTTTACAGATTGTTTTGATTGTAAGGTATTAGTTGAGAATGATATTAACTTAGCAACCATGGCAGAAATGAAGTATGGAAGTGCTAGGAATTTTAAAGATGTACTATATATTAGCGTTGGTCATGGTATAGGAGCTGGCATCGTTCTAGATGGAAAACTTCATAGAGGTTCTAGGTTAGCCGCTGGTGAAATTGGTTATTGGCTTTCGGATGATGAACAAATTCTAGACTATGAAATATCAATCTATACAATGCTAAAGAGTTTGAAAAAAGATAAAGGTGATAAAGCTAACATACAAGCCTTAAAAGTTGGTATATTATCAAATGACCCGTATTATAAATTATATACTGAGAAATTAGTAAACAGACTTGCAAAACTAATAATAAATACCAGTACGCTTCTTGATTTCGAACTTGTCATTATTGGTGGCGAGATTTCTGAGCTAGGAGAATTTATAATTCCATTGTTACAGAAAGAAATAGAGAAAAAGGTTATATTTCCTATAGTTATAAAAAAGTCTAAATTTAATGGTAATGGTGTGGAAAAAGGTTCTGTTGCAGTTGGTAGTGAGTATGTACTAAAGAGGCTGGTATAATTTTTTTCTTGTGTTAGTTAATTAAGTTTAAAAACAATCTAAAAGAGCTGATTATTGTGATGAAAGCTGCAAAAAAAGTATTATATATAATAAGGCAAAGTATATTGATGTTATACGCAATATCTCTGATTTTTCCCTTTGTCTGGATGTTTATTAATTCATTAAAGACGAATCAAGAATTTTATGCAGATATTTGGTCTATACCAAAGGTATTTGATATTTCTAATTATGTAATAGCAATGACAGAGCATGGGCTAGGGAAGTTTTTTTTAAATAGTATATTTGTAACATTTTTTGGTACAATACTCACAGTTTTTTTCTCGGCTTGTGCAGCTTATGTAGTTGCAAGATTTAAGTTTTGGGGAAGAAATGTAATATTTTTTCTTGCAGTTAGTACGTTTTTAATTCCAGCAGTCAGTTCATTGCCAACATTATATAAATTGATGATAGACACAGGACTTTTTAATAGTCATATAGGTTTAATTGTTATTTATTCAAGTGGCCTTGGTATGAATTTCATTATTCTATACGGTTTCTTTAGAGGTGTGCCTTGGACTTATGCAGAAGCTGCATATATAGATGGGGCAAATAATTATCAAATATTTACTAAATTTATGATTCCATTAATTAAACCAGGTATCTTTGCAGTAACTTTGATTAGTGGCAGAAATATATGGAATGATTATTTTGCACCATATATGTTTTTGCAAGATAAGAGTAAGTACACAGTTGCAGTCGGGTTGCATCATTTGGTTCAGGTGCAACAATATGCATCCGATTGGACAGTACTGTTTGCTGCCCTTACAATTGCGACAATACCAGTAATGCTCGTTTATTTAATTTTGCATGAAAAGCTAATAGATTCCTTTTCAAGTGTTGGTTTAAAAGGATGACATTATAAAAGTACGAAGTTATAAAAGGAGGTGGTAAGACAAAGATTTGAAACACGAAACTATAATAAATTGGAGGGCTTAAAACGATGAAAAATGGAGGAAACAAAATGATTAGGAAAAGTTTAGCACTTATAATGGCATTGATATTATGCTTCTCATTGGCAGCATGTGAGACAAACAAGGAAAAGTCACAAGAGGATACGAAAGTAGATGCTACAGAAAAAGCAGACACACAAGAAGATTCAAAAAATGATGAAGAAGAACCAAAAGCAGAGGAACTTGCTACAGAGCCGGTTACGCTGAAAGTAGCATTTTTCCAAGGTGGATATGGTGATGAGTGGATTAAACAAATAACTGCTGCCTTTATGGATGAATATCCCAATGTAACAGTTGAATTACAGGGAGATCCTGGAATTATGGAGAAAATGGAGCCTATGCTTCAGTCCGGTGCGAATTTGCCAGATGTTGCCTTTCTCTTGAACACAAAATGGCAAATGTGGGCAACTCAAGGATATCTGGCTGATTTGAGCGATCTTTATAACAATCCAGCCTTTGATAAGGATGTACCATTTAAGGATACAATGAATGAGGCGGCAAAATCATATAGTCTAGTTCAAGATAAAGCTTATATCATTCCGTGGTCTGATGGTGTCCTAGGTATGGCATACAATGCTGGCATGTTTGAAGAACATGGCTGGGAAGTTCCAAAAACAGCGTCTGAATTAGATGCCTTGGCTGCTAAAATGTCTGAAAAAGGTATTGCACCCTTTGTATATCCGGGAAAAGTTGCAGCTTATTGGTCATTTATGGTTAACCCATTGATGGTTCAAGCAGGCGGTTTAGAATTTCTTCAGGAAACATTAGCTATGGAATCACCAGAAGTGTTTAATCATCCAGCAAGGTTAAAAGCATATCAAGAATTTGAGTCATGGTTTAAAAAAGGATATATGCTTGAAGGTAGTGAAGCTTTGAGTCATACTGAAGCACAGATGGAATTTCTTGCAGGGAAAGCTGCTATGATACCTAATGGAAGTTGGCTTGAAAATGAAATGAAATCAGCGTTACCCGAAGGATTTAGAATGAAAATGATGGCAGTACCTGCGTTAAAGGATGCTATTTTGCCAAATGTAACTTATAGTATGGTTGGAGATATTATATTAGTACCGGAAAAATCCGAAAATAAAGATTGGGCTAAGGAATTTATTCGGTTCGCTTCATCCCAAGAAATGAATAAGATATTCACAAAAGAAACAGGTGGATTTAGACCTTTTGACTATTCACTTGAAGGCGTAGATGTAACAGAATTTACTGCAAGTGCCTTGGATATTATGAATAATAATGTAGGATTCACTTTAAATACTACCAGCCCTATGTATTTGAGAATGACCTTAAACCCAAGTGGAGATCCCATGGGAGGTATAACTTTTGGAAATATAACGGCAGAAGAACAAGTAAAAGCAGATTATGCAGAAGCTCTAGATAAGTGGGATGAATATGTTGATGAACTAGGACTTAACGACTAGGAGGTATTTTAATGAACAAGAATAATCGGGTATTTATAGGATCAATGCTTTTTGTACCTGTTTTACACTACATAATATTTACGGTATATGTAAATTATCAAACAGTTATAAATTCATTTAAAAGATGGAACGCATATACGGGTAATATTGACTTTGTAGCTTTTTTGAACTACAAAAATGTTATTGAAGAAATATTTGATAAAAAGGAAATCCAGTTTGCAGTTAGGAATACATTATTATGGATACCTTTGAATATTCTTGTTCTAATTCCACTATCTTTTTTTGTAGCGTATGCGCTCCATAAAAAGATACGATTTAGTAAGTTTTATAGAGTGGTATACTTCTTTCCTTCCATTATATCCATAGTGGTAATAACGATGGTATTTTCGTTTATGCTTAATCCAAATATTGGAATAGTTAATGCTACATTGGATATAGTGGGATTGGAGAGTTTGAAAAGGACATGGCTAGGAGATCCATCAACAGCGTTAGGATCAGTTTTCTTTTTCTGTATTTGGGCAGGTATAGGGTTTAACAATGTTATTATTGGTGGAGCTATAAGTAGAATACCAAAATCATTATTTGAAGTTGGGCAAGTATTAGGCATCACACCTATAAGGGAAATGCTTCAGGTTGTATTGCCTCTCGTGTGGCCAACTATTTCTACATTGATTATTTTAGGGGCATCTTCTTCTTTTGCAATATTTCTCCAATCAAAGTTATTAACTAATGGCGGACCTAATTTTGAAACAAATACTGTAGCCCTTCAAATAGTTAAGTATGTAATTGATGGGAATTATGGCGTAGGTTCAGCGTTTGGTATTTTGTTGGCGATTGTCGGTGCGTCGGTAACAATTATCATTAAGAAAATTATAGACTTAAAAGAAACAGTAGAATATTAAATAAGGGGATGATATATATGAAGAAGGGCGCAAGTTATTTTGGTAATAGAAGTCTAGAACATGTTAAAGAAGATCTATTGGATATGAAAAAAAATGGTATTAATAGTGTACTTCATACTTTCAGTGAACATGACATTGCTTTTTATTTAGAGACTATGAAGGAAATTGTTCAAGCAAGTCACGAACTAGGAATGGAGGTATCATTGTCACCTTGGGGTGTTGCTGGAATATTTGGTGGTGAAGCTTTTTCCAAATTCGTAGGAGATAACTATAATGAGTGGCAAGTGCTCTCAGATGGATGCCATGTGCCGAATATTTGCCCTAATAGTGAAAAGCTTTTGTTATTTTTAAAAGAATGGACAGATAAAGCAGTGTATATTGGTGCAGATATTGTTATGTGGGATGAACCCCATTTTACACGAACAAATGATAAACATATATTTGCATGTAGGTGTAAACGATGTAAAGCATTATTTGTAGAAATGTTTAAGTATGAAATGCCAGATAAACTGAATGAAGATATTGAAAAACTTCGATTATGTTCCATTAACAGATTGGTTAACAGTATTTCTGCGTATGCAAAAGATAGAAACCTTAAAGTATCAGCATGCCTGTTGCCAGTTATGAGGAATGATAATGATATGGAACATTGGAATACAGTAGCTGAAAATCCTAACATTGATATTTTATCAACAGATCCTTATTGGATGTTTGAAGAAGGGGGACTTGATGAACACTATAAACTAGGTGTAGAAGGGTTTGTAGAATATTATTCAAAACTTATCATTCAACTATGTGAAAAGTATGGTAAAGAACCTCAGATATGGATACAGAATTTCCTCATTAAAAAAGATAGAGAAAAAGAAGTTGAAAAGGCAGTTGAAACAGCTCATAAATCAGGTATAAGGAATATTTTTGCGTGGAGTTATAAAGGTGCCGAATCTATGTCTACGCTTCGATCTGATAACCCTGAAAAGGCTTGGTGGTATTACACTCAAGCATTGAAATTATATGCAATGGAGAATTAATTGTGAATGTTAATGGTGAAAGTTTTGTATTTGAAAAATATGAATGGCAGAAGTTAAGTAGAAAAATTAAACCAGGGAAGACAGAGCTTCGTAACACATATACAAAAAAACAAAACAGTATTGTGTATGAGGAAAATATAGAATATGAGATTGATTATAATAAATCTATGATTAGAAGATGTAATGATAATATTAAGGACTTTTCGTTGAATCCTCTTTATGGCTTAAGTGGGTTTGACCATACCGATTACCCTGATTATGGGAATGGAGGATATACTTATTATTTAGATTATAGTTGTGAAAACTATATTAAAAAGACATATGCTTCATGTAACTTAAAATTAGAAAAATATATAAGTCAAAATAGATTATCCGAAGTAAAGATGCTTGTGTATGGTGATAGTATTAGTACGGGAGCAGAGGCGTCAGAACCTAAACACATGTATTATAATCGGTTTGCCAATAGAATTTCAGATTTATTTAAGATGAATGTTACAGTACAGAACCTTTCAGTTGGAGGAGATTCGACTAAGGAAGGACTAAAAAGACTCGATAATATAAAAGAATTAGACAGTGATATAGCTATTATTTCATTTGGTATGAATGATCATAATTTGACAGATGAAGGTACGCGGTATGTAGAGCCGAATGAGTATGCTAAAAACATACAAAAAATGATTGATAATATTTATGGTTATATTATTCTTGTATCGCCTTGCATACCAAACCCATTATGGAAGTATTCAAGTAACACAATGTATAGGTATAGAGATATATTAAAAGGGCTAGCAACAAAGAATGGTATTACTTTTGTTGATGTATATGAGGCCTTCAATGATGCGTTAATATCAGGTAAAAACTGTGAAAGTTTATTAACTAATAATATAAATCATCCAAATGATTATGGTCATTATATTTACTATAGTGTTCTTGAGGAGATTATTGGTATATGAGAATTCAAGTCGATTTAGAACAGAAGGAAATATTTACAGATGATAGAAGCCCATTTTTTATGTGGAAGTATATAAGTGGAGAAGTACAAATAGCTTTTGAAATTAGTGTAGAGGAAAAATTTTCAGGGTATATTGAAGGTTCCAATACACATTATTCTTTTGATAAACCAATATTTGATAGACAGTGTAGTAACTACATTGTCTTATTAAAGATTTATTATTTGAGTGGAAAATGTTATACGTACAAAAGAAAGGTACGTACAGGCTTAATGGGAGAACCTAGACAAGCAAAATGGATATGGTATGAGAACAAGGTTATAAATGGTGATTTTTCCATATTTAGAAAGTTTTTTTCTATAATAAAAGAGGTGGATAAAGCATACATTCATGTTTCATCTCATAATTATCATACACTGGAAGTAAATGGGCATAGGGTTGGAGGATACTTATCACCAGCGCCCTCAGATCCAGAGAAATGTAAATATTATTTGATGTATGACATTATAGATTTAGTAAAAAAAGGTGAGAATACTATCAATGCTATTTGCCATTATATAGGTGGAAGTGGTCAAAATTATGTTAATGGAATGCCTGGGTTTTTACTATATCTGACAGTGGAATATACTGATGGAACAAAACAAGATATCTATACAGATAGTACTTGGGAGGCAGCATATGAGGTGCCTTATGATAAGTCCACGGATTTTATGCAACAGAGAAGAATATCTGTTATTGAGAGATATGATGCCAGAAAAGAATCATTATTTCAGCCTGCATGTGAAGTAAATAGGAATTATAACATTGTATTACAAGAAATACCTGAGGAGGTTGTAAGCACAGTTATTTCTCCTAGAATAGTATCAAAAATGAGTGGGGTAACTATATATGACGTTGGTAGAATTGTCACTGGTTTCCCAAGAATTAAATTGAATAGTAAATTAGGTCATACTATTAGAATAAGGTATTCAGAAGATTTGGATGAAAATGGCAGGGTGAAACATAATGTGTGTAATGAATTTTCAGATACCTACTATGATGAATATATTTCATCAGGTGAAGGAGACGAGGTATTTATGCCAGAGTTCTCAATTAAAGCATTCAGATACATAGATATTGAAGGTAATATAAATGAGTTAGACATTCTATGGGTATATACAGGTATATTGCAAAAAGGGTCATTAAATAGTTCTGATGAAACATTAAACAGTATATTTAGAGCGGCGATGAATACTCAAAAAAATGCTCTACATGGTCAGGTGACAGACTGTCCGCACAGGGAACAGGCTCAATATTTAGCTGATGCTCAGCTTCAATCAGTAACTTTATTATACAATTTTGATACCTATAGTGTGCTTGATAAAGTGTTGAATGATTTTAAGAATGGACAATTAGAAAAGGGCACCTTCCCTGTTGTATTTCCTACAAATATTGGAAGTGATATTATGGGAGATTTGCATATACCAGAGTGGGATCTTCATTTCGTAATGCTTATATATGATTTTTACTTTCACACAGGTGATGGAAGTATTATTGATAGATATTTTAATAGTGCAAAAAGAATGATAGATTATTATATTTCATTGATTGATGATAATGGGCTTGTGCCTAAAAGCGATCAATGGCATATTTCTGATTGGCCTTATCCTAAGATATCCCATGAGTATAAGTATTTGACAGTGCAAAATTGTAAACTTTATCATTGCATGATGCTTATGGGGTGTTATAAAAAAGAAGCATATGCATTAAGAGCGGCTATAAGAAAACATCTTTTTATAGTTGGAAAAGGTATATTTATAGATGAAAGTCAAGGGGTTAACGTAGCTGCATTAAGGTATGGGTTGGTGGATAATGAAGAAATCCCAGGCGTTATTAATTTCATTCTTTCAAAAGGCCATGAGACTAGTATGTTGCTTTCATATGATCTATTAAGGATTCTATTCGAGAATGGCAATGAAGAAGAGGCGTATAAATTACTAATGAAAAGCTGGTCATATATGATACAAATGGGCTATGAAACACTTTGGGAAGGTTTTAACAATATTGAATCACATTCTCATGCTTGGTCTTGTTATCCTATAAGAATTGTTCAAGAATTTATATTAGGTGTGAAATGTGTTAAAGCAGGTTTTACTGAAGTTATCATTGATGGATATATGCCATTTGAGCTTGAGTACATCAGTGGAGATGTATGTACGCCTAAAGGCATAGTGAATGTAAAGAGGCGGAAGAATTACTTATACATTAAATTGCCATCAGATATGAAGGTGAGTGTCACTACATTTAATGGAATAGAAGAAATATATTCAAAAGGTGAATATGAATTTTTTATATGACGTTATATACATGATACTGGTTAATAAGAGTGTATAAAAAATCAAATGGAGGAAGTTTGTTATGAAAAAGATGAAAATAAGTATGTACTGTATATTAGTTGTTATACTGATGAGTTTATTGGTATCAACTAGTTTTGCTGTTGATCCGAGTTTGGATCCCTTTCCAATTGGGATTTTCTGGCCGCCAAGTCCAGAGGATACGTCATATTCTACTTATCAAGATATAGCAGATATGAACGCTACATTTGTTCTTATGGGAAATGGTAATAATAACTTCACTGAAAATGATGGTGCTCTTACATATGCAGCATCAAATGGGTTAAAGGTTATTGTAGATGACGAAAGATTAGTATGGAATACAATACAGGTTGAGCAAAAATCTACAGGACATGGGAAATATGTATCTAATTCAAATTCTTTAGGGCAAACTGTAATTTCGCCATGGGGAACAGGATGGGGATTAAATAAAGTAAAGATATACATAGACAAGAATTACTGGCCATCGAATGTTTCCCTTACATTAAGTGTCTATGATAGTCCTAGTAAAACGACTTTAATTGGGAGTGATACAATTACTGGTCCTGTGGACACTTATTATCCAGAATTTGCTATTCATAAAGCAGTCAGCCAGCATACTACATATTATTTAGAACTAACAAGTGACAATCCAACGTCTGTAGGATGGGTAGTAACTAGTTTGACAGATACATATACTGATGGTATGGCTTATGAAAATGGTGTAGCACAATTAGGTTATGACTTTTGGTTTGATGTAGAATTTGCACAGAGAATGTATAATGATTCATCACAGCCATCTAATAGTGATATAGATGATGTGGTTAATCATTACAAAAACAATTCAGCTCTTTATGGATATAATATTTTTGATGAACCAGGAGCCAATACTTATTCAAGAATACAAGCTACTATAGACAGAATTAGAAGTACTGATTCAAATAATATAACCTATGTTAATTTGTTTCCTAGTTATGCTGCAACAAGTCAATTAGGATTAGATAATGTAAATGGTGGTCCAGTAACGCCGTCAAGTCCATTTGGACAGACATTTAAAACTAATTCAGTTACAACGACTATATCAACAATACAGTTATACATAGACAAAACTACTTGGGGAACAAACGAACCCTTAACACTAAAACTATGGGATTCATCTGATAAGACATCATTAATTGCTCAGGATACGATGAATGGCTCGAGTACTAATTACCCAATATTTAACTTAGATACAAGTGTAAGTGCAAATACATCATACTATTTTGAATTGACACATAATGGTGGTGGTGACAATACAGTTGGCTGGGTTATAAGATCATCTGATGGTGTCGATTGGGTGCCTTATGGTACTGCATATATAAACGGAGGTTCTATTGATGCTGACTTGTGGTTCACTATAAACCAAAATATTACTGCATTAACATTTGAAGATTATGTGTATAAATGGGCTAGTTTAAAACCAGATTTTTTAATGTATGATCATTATCCGTTCCTAGAAAATAATCAGTTTAGTACGACTTATTATTCTGACATGGAAATAATTAGAAGACAGGCATTAGCCCAATCAGTACCTTTTTGGACATATATACAGTCATGTGGTATTACTGGGTTTATGAGAGCACCCAATACAGCTGAAATGAGATATCATGTCTACACAAGTTTAGCTTATGGCGCAAAAGGGTATTCATATTTCTTGTATTCAACACCTAGTGGTGATGGATTTCATAGCGGTATAATATTAGCTGATGGTACCAAGAATACGGCTTTATACAATGGTGCGACAAGTATAAATGGGGAAGTTAAAAAACTTGGACCTGTATTGAAGGAACTTACATCTATAGATGTTTATCATACAGGAACTTTACCTGCATCTACAACGCAATTGCCTACAAATTTTTACTGGCAAGTAACAAATAGTAATGATCCCGTAATTGTTGGATCTTTCCAAGACAGTAATGGTAGGAAGTATATTATGGTTGTTAATCGAGATTTTTCAAATTCAAGAATGATATCCTTTACCCTATCATCAAAACCAAGTAATGTGACAGAAGTATCAAAGAGTACAGGACTTGAGGTTAATACAAATTATAATTCTTCAACAGGTGTATTGTCTTCAAACTTTGAAGCGGGAGAAGGAAGATTATATGCTTTACCGATAAGTTATTAAATAGAGAAGCATATTAAGATATGAAAGTTAATGTTAAGATAATACTTAAATAGATACAATAAATAAGGTACGTATAGAAGGAGAACTTTGGTATGATTAATATAAAAACGGATCCAAACTTTGACAGAATAAAGAACACACTTTTTCTTAAGGAAAAAGCTGATAGAACACCTTTATTCGACTTTAATATTGCAAGAAATATCAAAGAGTATGTTATTGGAAAGAAGGTGACCAATCCTCAAGATGAAGTAAACTTTTGGATAGGGGCTGGATATGATTACATTCAACTAACGCCACTTCTTACAGTCAAAGAATTACTTGGAAAAGGAGTAAATGAGCATACAGGGTTAATAACGAACTACAAATCTTTTAAAGAAAATGTCTATAGTTGGCAGAAGGTTCTATGTGGTGATTGTGATGATGAAAAGTATGGTTATGATTGGATGAAGCAAGTCTCAAAGGTTATGCCTAGTTCAATGAAGATTATTCTCCATGTAGCAGATGTATACACAATGGCGTGGGAGCTTATGGGATTCAATGACTTCTGTATAAATCTAGTTGAGGATGAGAAATTTGTGGATGAATTGATTTCTCAAATGGGGACATATGTAGATATTCTTTTAAGAAAAGGACTTTCATTACTTGGTGATAAAGTGGGAGCTATATTTTATTCTGACGATATTGCATATACAGGCGGTCTAATGCTATCGCCTGATGCCCTGAGGAAATATTTGTTTCCATGGATTGAAAAGTATGCAAGCTACGCAAAAGAAAGAAATATTCCATTTATATACCATACGGATGGACAGTTGTATCAAGTGCTTGACGATTTCAGAAGGATTGGAGTAAATGGGATACAACCACTTGAACCTAAATCAATGGATCACAGTTATTTGAAGAGGGAGTTTGGTAAGGAATTTTGTCTTATGGGTGCTATAGACTTAGATATGATGAGCAGAGGAACTGTGGAAGAAGTGGACATGTATGTTGAAAAGAAGATTCATGAGATAGGTTATAACGGAGGTTACTGCTGCGGGATAAGTAATACGGTACCATATTATATTAATCCGGAAAACTATAAGGCTATGATTGAGAAGGTTTTCAGTACAAAGATTTAGTGGAGGTAATTGAAGTGAAGAAACACTTAAAGAGTCTGGTTATTATCTTGATATTAACTATTTTGACTGGATGCTTGGAAAGAACAGATGATGATCCCAAAGAGGCTGAAACTGGTAAAAATCAAGATAGAGAGGGTAACACAAAAATGAAGAGATTAATCAATGATGAAGGAAATATTGTACCAAATCCCAGTATGGAATACGAAGATAAGGTAATGCCAGTAGGCATGTGGGTTTCACCTCCATTTGATGAAATAACAGATGAAAGGTATAAGGAAATTAAAGAATCTGGCATTAATTTTGTTATAGGATTTAGTGAAGGTTATAATGGCGCAGAAGGAATAGAAAAAGCACTTGATGCGGCATCTAAGAATGATTTGAAATTTCTTGTCAGAGATAGTAATGTAAAGATTATACATGATAATAATATGAATCAGCTTAAGGAAGCATTTGAGGCTTATAAAGATCACCCTGCATATATGGGACATGTAATAGTAGATGAGCCAGGAGCATCTGAGTTTGAATCACTTGGAAAGTTGTCAGAGCTATATAAAGAGATTGTGCCTGCGGGACTCTATTACGTAAATATGCTTCCAACATATTCCACTATAGAGCAAAGAGGAATTGAGGAGTATGATAAATTTATTCAGACTTTTATTGATGAAGTAAAACCTGAGGTTCTATCCTATGATCATTACCCATTGCTCACAATAACTGAACACAGTATTGAAGAGTACACTTGGGATTACTTTTATAATCTTGATATTATCAGAGAAATTGCGAGTAGAAACAGAATCCCATTCTATTTGTTTATTCAGACTATGTGGTATGGTAACACAAGGAGAGATCCTAATGAAGATGAAATAAGATGGCAGGTAAATATGAGTCTGACTTTTGGTGCCAAAGGTATACAATATTTTACTTACTGGACCCCAAAAGCTGATGGTATAACCACCTTTGGCGATGCAATGATAGATCTTAATGGAAATAAAACACAGCACTATTATGAGGTTCAGAATGTTAATGCTGAGATTAGATGGGTAGACGACATACTTTTATCATGTGAATGCATAGGTGTTATACCTCATATGAAACAGAAACCGAATATGAAAACTCCTCTTTTGAAGTTTGAGCCGTTATTATCCGTTGAAGGTAATGACACAATGATAGGATGTTTTATTGATAATCAAAATAATAAAAAGTTATTAGTGACAAATGTAAGTTACAATGAAGACGCCAATGTAAAACTAAATTTTGATGTTACTACAATAGAAAAGATATCAATTATAAAAAAAGGTGAGACAAAAACCTATTCGGTAATGAACACCAATGGTGAGCTAATTCTTCATCTTGATAAGTCGGAGGCTGTACTAATAGAAATGTATTAAACAGAACTAAACCTAGCACAGGACTATCCATATTATAAGTATAGAAGAACTATCGATGGAGGTTAGAATAATGAGCAGACGAGAAAATATAATAAAAGCTATAAGATTTGAAACACCTGAATACATACCTATGGGATTTGGAATAAATGATGCGTGCTGGGATTATTATGATCAAGACCAATTGTTTGAACTTATGGAAACACATAAAATTCTTTTTCCTGATTTCAAAAGACCTAAGGAAAAATATAATCCGAATTTTCATTTAGTGGCACGTAAAAATCAACCCTATATAGATGATTGGGGATGTCTATGGAAGACATCAATAGATGGTATTACTGGAACAGTCACAAAACATCCTATAACTGGATGGTCAGATTTTGAAACATATAAAATACCCAATCCGAAAGAATGCATGGGAATAGGTTCTGTTAATTGGCCAGTGATCGAACAGGATATCAAAAAGGCAAAAGATAAAGGAGACATTACTTATGGTGGGCTTCGTCATGGACATACTTTTCTTCAGTTATGTGATATTAGAGGGTATGAAAATCTTATTTATGATATGGTAGATGATGAACCAAATCTAAAAAATTTGATTAAGGCAATTGAAGAATTTAACATGTATATTATTAATAAGTATGTTGATATGAATGTTGATATTATAATGTATCCAGAAGATTTAGGAATGCAAAAAGGACCTATGATTTCACCGGAATATTTCAGAAAATACATTAAACCGACTTATGAAAGACTAGTCAAGCCAGCAAGGGACAGTAATATAATTATTCATATGCACTCTGATGGAGACTTGCATGAGTTGATAGAAGATTTGTTAGACACAGGTATTGACGTAATAAATCTTCAAGATATAGTAAATGACATTGATTGGATTGCAGAAAGATTGTCGGGAAAAGTTTGTGTTGAACTTGATATTGATCGCCAATTTGTTACGGTAAAAGGTACCCCAAAACAAATAGATTCATTAATTCATGAAGAAGTAAAAAAAATTGGGAAAAAAGAAGGGGGACTTATGATGGTTTATGGAATGTATCCAGGAGTTCCTTTGAAAAATGTAAAAGCAGTTATGGATGCTATGGAAAAGTATGCATTTTACTATTAAACGGTTCAGAATTATTCTATAGTAGAAATGATATTACGGAGGGTATGAAATGAGTGATTTATTAGTAAAACTTTATGAACTACCGGAAAGAGACCCATTACTTAAAAAGCTAAGTGACGACAGGATTTGCATACGTCGTGCAATAGCACCAGAAAAACATGTAGTAATCGATTGGGTGTTAAAAAATTTTAGTATGGGATGGGCAAGCGAGTGTGAAAGTGCTTTTGCTAATAAGCCGATTACTTGCTATATTGCAGTAAAAGATAAAAAGATGGTAGGGTTTGCATGCTATGAGGCGACATATAAAAACTTCTTTGGACCAACGGGCGTAATCGAAAGTTCTAGAGGAAAGGGAATAGGAAAAGCCCTGTTTTTAACTAGCATGTATGCTATGGAAAGTCAAGGGTATGCATATGCAATAATTGGTAGTGCTGGACCTAAAGATTTTTATGTGAAAACAGCAAGAGCAATAGAAATCGAAGGCTCTGTTCCAGGAATCTATAAAGGGATGCTAGAATAGTGTATTATAAAAAGTATATTTAATCATGGTTGAAGGGATATAAAAGATGGTAAAGAATAGTTACTTTAAAGAGGGTAGATACCTTATTATTAATGCAGATGACTTTGGTATGAGCCACTCTACGAATCAAGCAATTATGAATTTATTAAAGAATCATTATATTAGTTCTGCTACCCTTATGACGACATGCCCATGGGCAAAGGAGGCGGGAGAGTTCTGCAAACAAAACCCTGACATGAATGTAGGAGTACATTTAACATTCACTAGTGAATGGGATAATTATAAGTGGGGTCCTGTTACCCAAGCAGAAAAAGTAACATCCTTGGTTGATGAAGAGGGTTATTTTTACCAAAATGAGAGTAAAGTAGAAAAATTTGCCCAGGGTGAGCAAGTTAGATTAGAAATATCAAATCAAATTAAAAGAGCTATTGCAATGGGAGTAGATCCTACGCATTTAGATAATCATATGGGAAGCTTATATGGTTTTATAACAGGTAGGGACTTTATTGAAATTGTATTTGAATTTTGTGAATACTATCAATTACCCTTCAGATTACCAAGAAATATAGACCCAATATTCTTAAAACGAGGTGCTCCGGATATAAAAGAGATTCTAAAAAAACGTGTAGCTGTAGCTGATGAGAAAGGAATTATGATAATAGATTGGTTAAAATGGTTTTCAATAGACGATAAGCAAGATTATAATAAGGGTAAAAAACACGTAATAGATATACTGCGCAGTTTAGATTATGGGATTACGGAGTTATATTTGCATCCGGCGTTAGCATGTGACGAATTAAAAGCAATAACAGATAAATGGTCAATCAGGCAATTTGAATTTGATGTTTTAAAGGATGATGAAGTGAGAAGAATAATTATAGAAGAAGATATAAAAATAATCTCATGGAAAGAATTAAGAGATTATCAACGACGACTCAACTAATTTTTGTGTGTCAAAGGGGACGCTTATTTTTGACACATTAAGTAAAATTATTCTAAAACTAGATATTATTGGGAAAATATGTCAAAAATAAGCGTCCCCTTTGACACGGCCCCTTTGACACGCCCAAAAGAAAGTGGTTGACAAAGCATTAAAAATAGATTATGATACCTGACTTTGGTATCAGACATTAAAAAATGGCGCTAACTCTTATGAAAAATAAAAGCTGTTGCAGAGTAGCAGCAGCTTTTTAAATGCTTATGATTTAAAATTTATGATTTAGAATGGATTTTATTTGTGTTTCAGACAAAAAATAATTCGTCAGCGGAAGCCTGAGCATTCCTGATAAATCATTGATAAAACTGGAAGAACGCGTGGTATTGATATATTTAGTTTCAGCCTTTGTTACCTTAAAGTCTTTGATAAATTGGAAGATTTCATTGGTTGAATATTTATTTTTCAGGACTTTAAACTGGAAAATCCTCTCTATAAGTACTGTGAGATAACAGATTAGGAAGTGACCTTTTATTGATTCTTCTTTTTGAACAAATGCCGGTCTTGCATCTAAATCCGATTTCATGATTTTGAAAGATTCTTCAATTCGCCAAAGGTTATTATAGGTATTGTACATATCCATATCAGACATATCTGTTTCAGATGTTACCAAAAGATTATATCCGGCAAACCTTAAGTCCTTATCAATAGCCTCCTGATTGATTGTTACTTTTGCCTTTTTTCCTTCTTTATCTGTGAAGTTCATATATTTCCCGGTTTCGCCATAGTCAGCTTTTTTTGCCTGGGAGGCTGTCAATGACTTTGCTTTTTCAACCATACGATTGATTTCATACCGTTTCTTTGAGGCGAGAGTAGGATTATATGTAAGGAGCCTCTTTTCCTTGATTTTTATAGTCACTTTTTTCCCTTTGTGTTCTATTGTGTAAGGAAATGTATCAATGCAGGATTTGCAGCGATACAAAACCTTGTTGCCGGAATCTTTGACCTCTTTGAAATCCTGTTCTAACAGGACCCATTTTTTTTCTGTTTCCGGAAGTCCTTTTACAGATTTTGAAAATAAATATCCATCACCATTCTGTCTTGAAAAAGCAATGTTTTGTGCACAGTTAAGCCCTTTGTCGGCTACATGGATGGTTTTCCCGGTAACATTATTCTGCATTTTTAATCGTTCTATAACGTCTCTTAAGACAGGCTTTTCTGATTCATTTCCCGGATACATTTTCATTCCAATAGGAATTTGGTTACGATCCAGCAATAATCCAAGACCAACAATAGGGGCTTTTTTGTTTTCTTTACTGGGGCCATTTCTCCTAAAGTCATCCTCCCTGTCAATTTCAAAGTAAAAGTTTGTACAGTCGAAATAGGATTTGGAAACATCCAATCCAAAAACCTTGTTTGTCTGTACGGTAAATATCTCTATAAATTTTTCGTAATCATTTCCAATGAAGGACAACCCGTCTAAAAGCTGGTCGTATGAATAGCTGACGGATCTATAAAGCTCGGGTAACACTTCATGAAAAGTCCTGTGTTTACTGCAGGGGTTGACAGCTCTAGCATAAATAAGGGAAGAGAGCAGTTCATAAAGGTCGTACTTAAAATCATTTGTAAGTTTGAAATAATCTGCGTATTTTTTTATTTGGAGCTTATCTAAAATGGCTTGGAAGGGGAAATAACCCAGATACATATTTGGAGACTTGTCGGATATCTTTCTGATTCCTTCCGCAGTTTTTTTCTGATTTAGGGCATCCACTTCCTTTTGAAAATGAGAAATAGGATCTTCAATACCGTTCTCCTTACAGGTTTCCACAGATCCGAGGGACTTGAAGCATTTATGAGCAGTCCCTTTCTTATCGTGACTGTAAAAGCTCTCATCAATAGAGAGATAAGTACGGCCCTTCAGTTTTGTCTTTTTTAGATAATATGCCATGAAAACACCCTCCTTATAATAACGCCACTAACGCCATTATTATATCATATAAAAAATAATTTTGCAAGTGTTTTGTGCAATAAAAAAAGCCTTATTTTTAGGCTCTTGTGGGCGATATATCTTAAATTTGCTCCTAAAGATTTATGGTGCTAACTTCTAAAGACGGGATTAAAAATAGATTATGATAAATAAATAATTTATAATAAATGCAATGAAAAGGAAGAGTACTTTACAATTAAAGCATAGAGAGGAGATGTTGCTGGAAATTCTCCGTGATTTTGTAAAGGAAGGTAGCCTTGGAGCTTCAAACCCAAATCAATTGAGAGTAGGCTTTGACGGAACCCCACTGTTAACAGGGGACTGATATCGGAATATTTCCTGTATTAGATTGAGAGTGTCTTTATTGACAAAAATAGGTGGTACCGCGGAGTTTAACCTTCGTCCTATAGGTTTAGGATGATGTTTTTTTTTGTATTGGAAATTATATTAATTGATAAACAGTTTTGGAAGGAGATTATGATTATGAAATTAACAGGTGCTCAAATAGTTGTAGAATGTTTATTAGAACAAGGTGTTGAAGTGCTTTTTGGCTATCCAGGTGCAGCTACCATTAATATTTATGATGAACTTTATAAATATAATGACAGAATTACGCATATTTTAACATCTCATGAACAAGGCGCATCCCATGCAGCAGATGGTTATGCCAGATCAACAAAAAAAGTAGGGGTATGTTTAGCAACCTCAGGTCCTGGTGCTACCAATCTAGTAACAGGTATTGCAACGGCTTATATGGATTCAGTTCCAATGGTAGCAATAACGGGGAATGTTGCAGTAAATAGTTTAGGAAAAGATAGTTTTCAAGAAGTAGATATTCAAGGTATAACCATGCCAGTCACAAAACATAATTATATGGTAAAAGATGTTAATGAATTAGCAGATGTTATTAGAGAAGCCTTTTATCTTGCAAAAGAAGGTAGACCAGGTCCAGTGCATATTGATATTCCTAAAAATTTAACAGTAGAAGTGGCTGAATTTGAAAAAAAGGAGCCCATTAAACCTAAACGGAAAAAAAGCATCATAAATGATCATGTATATGAATTAATAAAAGAATCCAAAAGACCTATGGTATATGCAGGAGGTGGGGTTATACGATCTTATGCTGCTAAAGAGCTCCTTCAGTTTGTAGAAAAGCTTAATGTACCCGTTGCTTGTGGTTTAATGGGCATATCTTCTATACCAAATAACCATAGACTTTATACTGGCATGGTAGGGATGCATGGTACTATGATATCTAATAAAGCCTTTGGTTTATGTGATCTTTTGATTTGTATAGGTACTAGGTTCAGTGACAGAGTTGTTGGGAAAGAAGATGAGTTTGCTAGAAATGCTAAAATCATTCAGTTTGATATCGATCCTGCAGAGATTAATAAAAATGTTGTTGTGGATGAGTATGTTATAGGAGATATTAAAAAATTACTCAGTGAAATGAACCAACAGCTTAACAATAAAGTTGGAGAGAAAGACCATCATATATGGCTTGAAGAAATAGAAGCACTGAAAGAAAAATATCGCTTTATCCATGATGAAGAAAACTTAAACATACCCTATCTTATAAAAAAAATAGCTGAGCATGGATCGGAAGAGGATTTTATTGCAACGGATGTTGGGCAGCATCAAATGTGGACGGCTCAACATTATCCATTTATGAAGCCTAATAAGTTTCTAACATCTGGAGGCTTAGGAACAATGGGATATGGATTAGGTGCTGCATTTGGTGCAGGAATAGGGAATAAAAATAATCGAATTGTTTTAATAACCGGTGATGGCTCTTTTAGAATGAATTTTAATGAAATTATTACAGCGGTAAGGCATAAAATACCTATTAAAATATTTATTATGAATAATAAAACATTAGGAATGGTTAGACAATGGCAAAGTCTTTTTTATGAAGAACGTTATTCAGCGACTGAATTGACAGAAGATATTGAATATATGGGTTTTGCAAAGTCCCTAGGAGCTATAGGCTATAGAATTAATGATGTATCAGAAATCGATCAGGTTATAGAAGAGGCTTACTCTAATGATAAAGTATGTATCATTGAGTGTAATGTTGCAACTGCATTT
This sequence comes from uncultured Eubacteriales bacterium, assembly GCA_964486515.1. Classification (GTDB taxonomy): domain Bacteria; phylum Bacillota; class Clostridia; order Acetivibrionales; family CAZANH01; genus CAZANH01. The sequence continues at coordinate 2,823 of CAZANH010000304.1, read as the reverse complement.
AATGTATACCCTATGGTACCACCTGGTAAAGCAATAGATGAAGCGATAAATAATTAGTAAGAGCCCATGGGCTCTTTACTAATTTTTAAATTCTTTTATAGTTAGTGTATTCGTGCTTGAAAGAAAAACATATAGTATAACAAAATAGAACACGATAGAAATTAAGAAATTAATGGTATCACTAAAAGGAAGTGTATAAAAGGAACTAGTAAAATTGATAAGAAGTATTGCTGAAAAACAACATATTGTTGGTTTAATAAGAAGATTAAATGCATTAAAGGATATCTTAATGGTCTTAAGTAAATGAAAGAAGTGAAGACCTGAACCAACAATAAGACTTAATATAAGACCAATTAAATAACCTTGTATGTTAATCCCGCTCTAATGTGGCGCGAATTTTTACTTTACACTTGCGGATCTATTGTATAAAATAGTCAATAAAAAAGGAAGCTGAAACAAAAAATATAACTCAGCTTCCCAAAACCAATAATTGTATGACTATACTAACATTAATTAAGCCTTTTTTCAATAGGTTACACAACAATCGCTTATATGGATTGGATGAAATCCCACAATGGCATCCTTTATACGGGAAAAAGGTTCACCGTTGCGGCTGGTATATACGAAAGCTTAACCTGTATTGCGTCCTAAGAAAAGTATTGGTTGTTATGACAAGAAAGACAACATTAAATCCTATAGAGTCAACGTGTTTTTATCTTTGCTTTCCATAATTACTTGCTTACCATAATACACCTCTGTAGTTTGTACAGATACATGTCCAAGTTACCCTCACTATTTAGTTACCCGGAAACTTGATTGCATATCCTTTATCTAAGCTTAATTGTAAGAAATCCTTTCCGGATAATTATTTTTACCCGGAATTCCGGGTAATCCAAGCATGTCACGGATATAAACAAGATTAACACCTGACTGAAGCATATGCATGCTTTTGCTGTGTCTCAGGCAATGGCAGCTAAATTTAGGTGGAATTAGCGATGCATTCTTGTTTCTTGCCATTTTTACATATTTATCAAGTATATAACCGATTCCTGCACGAGTTAGCTTTTCCTTTCTACTATTAAAAAATAATGGATACTGGTTGGCATAAGGCTCGTTCAAATTATTTTCGGTCATATAGCGTTTAAGGATATCAACCTGCTTATCCATCAGCGGAACTATACGGGCTTTCTTTCCCTTTCCAATTAGACGTATAGTACTTGGATTGGAGAGATGGACCATTGCAGGGGTAAGGTCTGCAATTTCCTGCACTCTTGCTGCCGTATCATACATCAGTGAAAGAAGTGCTAAATCCCTTCTTCCTGATTTTGTAGATTGATCCGGCATTTTTAGAAGTAGCTGTATACCTTCAAGGGACATGTAATTTAGAGTACCACGTTCACCTTTTTTTACAGGAATAGCAAGTATCTTCTGCCATTCAAGTAGGAAATCCGGATATTCATACTGCATATATTGAAAGAATGAATGAATTGCAGTCAACCGAACATTTCTTGTTGGTACTGAACACTTTCTTTCAGTTTCAATCCAGTTAAGAAAGTCTGTAATGACTTCTTTATTAATATCTTTCAGTTGAAGTCGTTCGACGGTTTTGTCTTTTTTATCTCTAACATATTTAATAAAGAGTAGGAATGTATCACGGTAAGATGATACCGTGTTTGTACTTGCACCACATTCGTCCGGAAGATATTTTGTAAAGAAGTTAGTTAGATAATAAGCAAAATCTGTTGGTTTCATGGCTGTTTCACCTCCGGAAAGACAAAAGCACATATCTTGTTGACATCATTCATTAGTTTTGGGTACATCTCTGAAGTCAGTCTGACATAGCTATCTGTTGCTCTAAGTGACTTGTGCCCAAGATATTTTGACAACAGTGGAAGGCAGTAATATAAATCCAATCCTTGTTCAGCCATATTTGCAAGTGAGTGAACACTAAAAGTATGGCGAAAAGAATGGACACATGGGCCATGGCTTTTACCACCGTGCGGTATGTTGGCATTATACAATATTTTTCGGAATTTTCTGTATATACTGTCAGCAGAACATCTTTCGCCATTACGTTTTACAAAGAAATAGTCCTGCTTATTAGCATTGTTTTGACAGTAGTTATAGTATTGTGCCAATACATTTTTTAATGATTCCGAAAGTGGCAACTGACGCTCCTCTCCATTTTTTGTTTCGTGAATAATAATAAATCCATCCGTAAGGTTAACATCTTCACATTTCAGGGAAAGAGCTTCATTTACTCGCAGTCCACATCCGTATAAAAGCCTGAATAAGGCTGGACAAACATGGTAAAGCGACTGATAACTATATCTGTGATACATATTATCACATGCTTTAAAGAAACGCTGGAGTTCTTCTTGTGTGAAAATATATGGTTTAAAAGTTGTTGTATACCTTTTAGGCAGGCGTGGAACGTGGGATGGATAACCGATTCCATTAAGATAGATACATAAGTTCCGTATGTCATTAATCCTTTTATACCATGTAACATCACTTTCATTGGGACGGTGTTCACTCCATTGGTTTAATATCTCTTCACTAAGATATAGCGATTCATACTCCTGTTCATAAAGAAATCTATCAAGATTGCTCAATACAAATATATGTTGAAATTTGTATCCAAGACTGCGTTTGAAATCCAAATATGACTTTATCAGAGGTGCCATGCTACTTTTAAAATTATCCATTGAGCAAGCCCCCTTTTTGATAATAGTCCTCATTCACAGAAGGTACTTCGAGGGCACACTGGTGCAATGATTCCATATCGATTCTTAAATAAGTTTTTGTTGAATCTGTGTTTGA
>CAZANH010000303.1:0-13252 GCA_964486515.1 uncultured Eubacteriales bacterium | reverse complement strand
AGCCGCCTGGGAAGAGAAAATTTACCTGCACTATTGCGCAAAGCCGGCTTGAAAACAATTTCCATCAGCCCCTTTGCCGAAAGGCATTCTACCTGGAGTTTCTATGCAGGTTTCAATGAAATGCATAATACCGGAAAGCATGGTTTGGAATCAGCTGAGGAAGTAACCCCAACTGTTCTAAAATGGATTGAAAATAATGCAGATGAAGACAACTGGTTCCTTCACGTTAATTACTGGGATACCCACACACCCTACAGGGCACCCCAATCCTTTGGAAATCCCTTTGAAAATGACCCATTGCCGGAATGGATTACAAATGAGGTGTTTGACAGCCATCTCAAAAAAACAGGCCCTCACTCTGCCAATGAATTAAACATGTATAATGACAATACCAATCCTAAATATCCCCGATATCCGGGGAAGCTTGAAAATACGGAAGGCCTCCGGCGTATGGTAGACGGTTATGATTGCGGTGTCAGTTACGTTGACAGCCATATTGGGCAAATATTTGATGCATTTGACAAACAGGGAATACTAGATGATATGATTATTATTATAAGTTCGGATCATGGCGAGAACATTGGGGAATTGGGTATTTATGGTGAACACGGGACAGCGGATAACAGTACTACCAGAATTCCAATGATAATAAAATGGCCAGGATATCAAAAAGGGAAGGTTGACAGTGGCCTGCACTATCACCTTGACCTGGGTCCTACCTTTGCTGAAATGCTAAAAGTTGCTCCATCCCCGAGCTGGGATGGTCATAGTTTTGCTCCATCCATTATAAAAGGAATTGATTGTGGCAGGAAATATCTAATTATAAGCCAATGTGCCCATGTATGCCAAAGAAGCGTGAGATTCGGCCCATGGTTCTATATGAGGACATATCACGACGGTTATCACCTTTTTCCTGACGAAATGCTGTATAATATTGAAGAAGACCCGCATGAACAATATAATATGGCAGAAGAGAAACCTGAAGTTTGCATACAGGCAGTATATTACCTTAATCAGTGGCATGATAATATGATGAAGTCAATGAAACATGACGTGGATCCTTTATGGACAGTAATACATGAAGGGGGACCATTCCATGCGAAAGGATACCTTAAGGAATACTGTGAAAGGCTTGAGGCAACAAATAGAGCTGATGCTGCTATGAAATTGAAGGAAAAATATCCGGAAGAGTTTTAAACTCTTCCGTGATTCAAATCATGCTTAGGTTAATATTAAAAAAACCCTTTTACTAATAGTATAATGGTTAACTTTAAATGTTTTTATGACATCATATACTGATAAGCACCTGATCCTTTTAACATATTAGGATGCGTATTCTTTATATAAGACTCAATTTTTAATGCAATAATCCTGTGCCCTTCCTCGTTTGGATGTATTCCATCAGAACAGAGGTAATGGGTGTAGTTTCCTTCTTTCACAAATTCCTTTCTTATGTCAATCAATATTGTATCATTCCTTTCAGCAACCTGATACAATGACTGGCTGTATTTAGCCTGCCAACGGTGTATCTGTTCCACATCCCCCAGCCATTTCAAAATATTCCTTGCGGATTTGGGATCACCCTTGCTTACCCATGTAAAATATCTTTTACTATCAATAGGGGGAAGGGTCAGTAGTACAGGCTCAATATCCATAATATAAAGTTTTTTAAGCATTTGCTCAAATAACGACTGAAACTCATCAAAATCAGTATTTGGTCTATGACAGGCATCAGGATCGACAGCAATTTCATTCCAGTTGAAATCACAATCGTTTCCCCCGAATTCAAATAAAACTATATCAGGCTTTTTCCTTGTTACATCAGTATAAAATCTCTTAATAGCACGTCCCAGAGTATTTCCAAACCTTGCGGCATTAATTATTGTACCGTTTATTTTTGGTGCAAGGATATTTGCAAATGCATTGCTCAAAACCGTATACTTCTTTTTCTTATCATTATATACAATGCCTTTCATTATAGAATCACCGTATAACAAGATATTACTGTGTGTATTTAATGATGAACTGCTATGTATAATACTATGTGTCATAACTATATGCTCCTTATTTATGAATCTATCTATCCTGCTTTTTTCTGTTAAGCCATACATAAAACATGGTGAGGGGCCACCACAGCACCAGAAAAACAGGATATATAAACCAGATTACCTTAGGTGTAAAATATAGGTTAGTAAAAATTACTACTGGTATTATGAGAAGGCTTCCCCATATTGAATACCCCAGGTAAATACCTGAATTGTTTTTCTTTTTATTTTCCACAAGTTCCCTCTTTATTTCATCTATATCTCCAAAATCTATTATTGCCTTATTAATTGCGTCTTCTCTTTCCTTACCCTGTTCAACAAGGTCCTGCACCTTTTCTTCAAGGTTGATAATAATTTCCTGTTTTATACTCTTGCTTCGTTCAGTGTCAGGTATGCCCTTAAACATACTGTTTACATAGTCTTGAATTTCCTTCATTTTAATTCCTCCAAAAAAAGCTTCATTATTTCCCTTATATCTTTCCACTCCTGTACTTTTTCCCTGTAATAAGCCCTACCCAGCATGGTTATCCTATAGTACTTTCTCTGTCTGCCGTGTGTAATATCTCCCAGATAGGACTCAATAAGATATTTTTTTTCAAGCCGCTGAAATACGGCATAAAGTGTGGCTTCCTTTATTTGAAACCTGTTGCCTGTCCTTGTACTTATTTCATTGGATATCTCATATCCATATCTGTCTTTTTCAATAATCAGTTTAAGTATTATGGTGTCCAGATGTCCCCGGACAATTTCACTGCTTATCATATGTCACCTCAATAATTACTATATGTCATAGAGTAATATATCATAAATTACTCTATATGTCAAAGTAATTTATAAATTTCAGAAATGTATTTCTTCAATATAAATCTGTGGGGTAGTTGAGCAGTCACCAATATAAAACTGTATGTTATCTGAATAGTCCTGAATAGTTATCAACGTAGAAGAAGAGGAGTCAAATCATGCTTAGGTTAAAAACACCCTTCAGCTTTTAATTCTTTACTTAATTTTTTTATCGCTTTTTTTTCAATTCTTGAAACATAAGACCTTGATATACCAAGCATTTTTGCAATTTCTCTCTGTGTCTTGCTTATACCGTTAAAAAGACCATATCGCAGTTCTATAACCTTTTTTTCTCTGCTTTTTAAAACAAAGTTCATCTTACTGTAAAGTTTTTTTATCTGTAATTTTAATTCTACTTCTTCTGTAATGGAATTTTCATCATTTTCAATGACATCCATAAGTGATATTTCATTACCTTCCTTATCAACTCCTATTGGGTCCTGTAAAGATACCTCGCTCTTTATTTTTTTCCTTGAACGTATATTCATAAGGATTTCATTTTCAATACACCGTGCAGCATAAGTAGCAAGCCTGGTACCTTTATTGTGATCAAAAGTTGAAATTGCCTTTATCAAGCCAATTGTCCCTATCGAAATAAGATCATCATTGTCGTTTCCAATAGAACTGTATTTTTTTACGATATGTGCAACAAGCCTCAGGTTCCTTTCTATAAGGATGTTTCTTGCATCCTCATTACCATTTTTATATTCTTTCATATATTCAATTTCTTCATCAGGTTTAAGAGGCTGAGGGAAAGAATTAGGATTTGATACATAACCAAACAAAAAAAATATACTACATATAGCTTCATATAATGCTGAAAAAACAAACTGCAGCAAATAAGGCACCTCCCTCGCAAATGAGCTACCTTATCATTATATGAAATATTAAAATATTATGTGCAAGTCCTTGAATATTTCTTTTAATATTATTGAAATAGGCTTTTCCAAACAGGTATTTTAAGATAGGAGTACACGATCATTTACAAATTCTTCACCACTGGCCTTGCCAAACCTCTTCAGCAAATCTTCCACAGTAAGTTTTTTCTTTTCCTCACTGCTGATATCCAATATAATACTGCCTTCATGCATCATAATCAAACGGTTTCCATGCTTTATTGCATCACGCATGTTATGAGTTACCATCAAAGTTTTTAATCCGGTTTCTTCAATAATTTGATCGGTCAGTTGCAATACTTTTGCTGCAGTCTTAGGGTCAAGTGCTGCCGTATGCTCATCCAAAAGCAGAAGTTTTGGCCTTTTCAAAGTTGCCATAAGTAACGTCAATGCCTGCCGTTGGCCTCCTGAAAGCAGCCCTACTTTTTCATTAAGCCTGTCTTCCAGTCCCAACTCAAGTGTCTTAAGCATATTCCTATACATATTTCTCTCTTTAGAAGTGATATACCATTTCAAGCTACGACGTTGGCCACGGCGATACGCAATGGCAAGGTTCTCTTCAATTTCCATATTTGACGCTGTCCCCATCATAGGATCCTGAAAAACACGCCCAAGCATAGCTGCACATTTATGTTCAGGTAATCTTGTTACATCCGTTCCATCTATTGATATAACCCCCTGTTCAAATCCATATACACCAGCTATACAGTTTAGCAGAGTAGACTTTCCTGCACCGTTTCCGCCAATCAACGTTACAAAATCACCTTCGCCAATTTTTAAACTGACATCACGCAATGCTATTTTTTCATTTACAGTCCCAATATTGAATATTTTATATATTCCGTCTACTTCCAGCAACTACTCGCCCTCCCTGATTGACCTTTTAACAGGATGAATATATTCTTTAAAAACTGGTAATGCCAATGCTAAAGCAACCGTAATACCTGTAAATAGTTTTAAATCATTGGCAGGCATACCCATTTTTAATACCAGAGCTATAATTATACGGTAGGTTATCGCACCTAATGCCAATGAAATCAATCGGCTTAAGAAACTATTTCTACCAAAAAGCACCTCTCCTATTATTACAGATGCCAGGCCAATAACAATTGACCCGGCACCCATTTGTACATCTGCAAAACTTTGGCTTTGTGCAATCAACCCACCACTCATGGCAACCAGGCCGTTGCTTATTACAAGCCCCAGAATTTTTGCCGTATTTGTATTGATACCCTGGGCACGTGCCATATGTGAATTGTTGCCTGTTGCTCTGACTGCACAACCGATTTCTGTTCCAAAAAACCAGTATAATACAGCTATTACAATTGCTATGAAAATCGAACCAAAAACGATGGTGGCCATGACTCTATTTAATCCCAAATTTATAAACGGTGTATAAATAGTATCCATCCGCAGCAAAGACAGGTTTGCTTTCCCCAAAATACGCAAATTAATAGAATATAAAGCTATCATACTTAAAATACCTGATAACAATGCCGGTATTTTAAGCTGCGTATGCAAAAGTCCTGTTGAAAGCCCTGCAGCCATTCCTCCCAGCAATGCCATACCCATTCCAATATATGGGTTAATGCCACTGGTGATAGCACTCGCCACAATAGCCGCACCCATAGCAATACTGCCTTCTACTGTCAAATCCGCAATTTCCAATATGCGATAGGTTATATATACACCAATCGTCATAACAGCCCATAAAAGCCCTAGGGAAACCGCCCCCTGTAATATTTGAATCATTAAATCCACCTGTTCCAGTTTTTAGCAATTTACTTTTTATTAATTACCAACTACTTACTTTCCAGTTACTTGCTTTCAATAACATATTGCTTAAGATCATCAGGGATACTAAGCCCGATTTCTTCTGCTACTGTACCATTTATTGCAAAATCAAATGTAGTTGCAGATTCAATCGGCATGGTAGCAATTTCTGCATCATCTTTAAATATCCTGACAGCCATAAGGCCTGTCTGGTATCCAAGGTCATAGTAGTCAATACCCAATGTTGCAAGGCCACCATTTTCAACCATACCTTCTTCACCACATATAACAGGAGTCTTGGACTGAGAAGTTACGTCATGTACTATAGGCATAGCCGAGGCAAATACATTGTCCGTTGGAACGTAAATAGCATCACATTGCTCTACAATGGATTGTGTAGCCTGCTGTACTTCATTTGAACTGGTTACAGTTACTTCTACGTACTTAAGCCCTAGAGATTCTACAACTTCTTTTGCAATTTTAGCCTGAAAGATTGAATTATCTTCACTTGATGTATATAACACTCCTACTGTCTTTGCATCAGGAACCAGTTTTACCAGAAGGTCAATCTGTTCTTTAATGGGATTCATGTCTGTGGTACCACTGACATTCCCTCCCGGAGCCTCATTTGAATTAACCAGCTTTGCTGTTTCATAATCCGTAATAGCAGTACCCAGAATAGGAATTTTTGTAGTTTTCCCTGCTGTTGATTGTGCTGCAGGTGTTGCGATAGCCAAAACCAGGTCTACTTTATTACTTACGAATCTGTCACTTATTGTTGACAAATTGGACTGATCAGCCTGGGCATTCTGATAATCAATGGTAATTTTTTCTCCGTCAATATAACCATTATCTTTTAGTGCGTCTATAAATCCATCCCGGGCTTTATCCAGAGCAACATGCTCCACATACTGGATGATGCCGATTTCCAACCGGCCCCCATCTGTACAGCCTACTGATGCCATAATTATTGCTAAAGACATCAGAATTGTTATAACTTTTACTAGTTTTTTCACACTTATTCCCCCTTTATTTTATTTTCAATATACCTTTCTTCAAGGTTATATTGCACTTTAAAAAAACTGCTCCCGCACAACAGGTGCAGTCGTATTGTTATTTAATATGTATTTTACTTTAATCATCCCTATCTGTCAATAGAAGTTGTTTTTTAATAATAAGCACTTATTAATCCATATGGAATACTTCTACCAGGTCTTTTTGGACAGGCGAATTATCCTCATTGGTATCCATAATATCAGCCATGTATTTCCACCATTTCTTTACTATATCTTTCATTGGCAGTTTATCTGCAGTATTGTGGTCCTTTAATTTTTGAAATGCAAACAAGGTATCTGTTTCATTATCAATATAAATTGAATAATCGCTAACCCCAGCATTTTCAAGCTCTTTAACCAGTTCATACCATATTTCATCATGCCTTTTTTTGTATTCCTTTTCAAAACCAGGTTTCAATTTCATTTTAAATGCTACTCTTTTCATAGGATTTTCCCTCTTTTCATTAAATATATTATTGCCTTTCATTTAAGAATCATATTTAAAACAGTACCACAAAAACAGTTAAAATTCAACGGTTTCAAATAAAAACTTGTTGTATAATAATTTATAGTTTATAATTTATGGAATGCAGTTTATCAAATATGAAAAGGGATAGAGGAACATTATATGGATATTCAACAATTAAAGGGCAAAAAACTGTTTGTATTGGACATGGATGGAACATTTTATCTCGGGGATACAATTTTGGACGGTTCACTGGATTTTATAAGAAAAATCAGGGACGTAAAAAAGCAATTTTTATTTTTTACCAATAATGCTTCCAAAACCGCTGCGGATTACTGTAGAAAACTAAATAAAATGAATTGTAACGTACAAAAAAGTAATATACTGACGTCGGGAAACGTTACCATAGAATATCTTCATAAAAAATACAGGAATTCTTCCGTATACCTGGTGGGAACACCTCTGCTTAAAAAATCATTTATTGATAATGGAATTAATATTGTCGAGAAAGCTCCTGATATTGTTGTAGTAAGTTTTGATACAACCCTGACATATCAAAAAATATTGAAGGCTTGCAGGTTTATTCAAAAAGGAGCTCAGTTTGTTGCTACTCATAATGATTTTAACTGTCCGGTTGAGGAAGGTTTCATGCCTGATTGTGGAGCTATCTGTGCGTTGATTACAGCCTCCACTGGTGTAAAACCACGGTTTCTCGGAAAACCTTTCAACGAAACCATTGAGATGATTTCTTCCGTAACAGGTTACTCAAAAAACGATATGGTAATAATAGGGGACAGGCTGTATACGGATATTGCCATGGGAGTTCGTAATGGCGTAACTGCTATTCTTGTACTTACAGGTGAAACCAAAAAATCTGATTTGAAATACTCAAAAGTCCAGCCTGATTTTGTTTTCAGTTCAATAAAAGAGATAATACAATATTTGTAAGATAGGTTACGATTTAAGCTTGTATTGTAACATTTTATCTACATCTATAATATCCTGTATTGAGGAGATAATGTAAAATGTTATATTATATACAGCCAGGTGATACACTATATAAAATTGCAATCAGATTTAATACCACAATCATGTCAATTATCAATGCCAATATCATATGTAATCCAGGCCTGATATTTTCCAATCAGCCTATAATTATTCCTGAACCGGGGCTGCAATTGCCAGTGGCTGGTGGAAATCCATACTATATTGTTCTTCCCGGTGACACTTTATGGTGCCTGGCCAATAAATTTAATACAACTGTTGAAAATTTAGTCAGGATGAACCGTATTCCAAATCCGGATTTAATTTACGTCGGCTCCGAACTATTGGTTATTCCATTTGAAGAAATATCCGGTGAGGATTTAAAACAAAGCTGGGAGAAATTGAGTGAAAACTGCAATCTTATAAATCCTCTTCAGGTTCACGGTATACTTTATTTTGGTTCTTTTAAATGGGAAGCATTAGATACTTCAGCATTTCCCTATCTTCTACAGTTACTGGAAAACCCATGCGATATAATACGGTATTATGCAGCTATAAGCATGGGCAGAATAGGTAAAAACGGAGAAATACAAACTGTTCTTAATAACCTTGTGGAAGATTCTGTATCATTTGTATCAAACGGTGCCAGGTTAGCCATAAGAAGAATAGAACTTCTTAAAAGAAGATCAAAAAGACTTCATATTACTTTAAGCGATAGTGTTTTATTCAACGAACCAAATTTAAACTCGCCATATGTAACCATACCTGAAGCAAGTGCAATTATAGCATTAAAATGGCATATTCCAAGCCCCACAGGTGAAGAAGGCCCCAGAGGAGATATTCAAATGTATGACTGGATTCAGGATATAATGACTGGGCAGGTTGGCTATATGCCAAGGGCAATGTATAGAGAAATAGTAATGATTTAACATGTAAGGCTTGAATATACAGCCTCTTGGAGACCGTAGCGTTTTTTCAGAAAGATATTCTTCGATTGGTATATAATGGGGTACTTGAACAATCACACTCACATAAACTTATTTAAATTTTTTGTCAATATCAATAGCCATAATATAATTAAAATGATAGAATGTATAAAGCATTTGTTTATGTTATGATTTGCTTAAGTATTAACTGCAATTAAAGGAGGGAGCATACATATGTATATTGACAATGTTACAATTTTAAAAGAACGTTTTCCTACAAATAAGTATTATCCGTTTAACATTAAACTTTTCAGCAATACAAAAAATATTGATTTCAAAACCCCTATAACATTTTTTATTGGTGAAAATGGCACGGGGAAATCCACTCTCATCAAAGCAATGGCAAAAAAATGCGGCATTCATTTGTGGGAGGGGGTTGATAGAAGTAAATATCAATATAATAAATACGAAGATTTGTTATATAAATGCATTGACATATCATGGATTGGTAAAACGGTACCTGGTTCTTTCTTTTCAGCTGAATTTTTTAGAAATTTTGCTGAAATTCTTGATGAATGGGCTATCAGTGACCAGGAAATGTTAAAATATTTTGGGGGAGAAAGCCTCCTTAAAAAATCACACGGGCAGTGCAATATGGCATACTTTGAAAGCAGGTACAAAATTAACGGGATATATTTCCTTGACGAACCTGAGAGTGCATTATCTCCCAAAAAACTCCTGGAATTTGCGGCAATACTGATGAAAATGAGCATTGACGGACATGCACAGTTTTTTATAGCAACACATTCACCTTTTTTACTTGCTATTCCAGGTACAACAATATACAGTTTCAATGCAAGTCCCATAAAAGAGGTAAATTATGAGGATACGGACTATTATAAAATTTATAAGGAATTTATGGATAATCCACATAACTTTTTTTCAGAATCAAAATGATTTATAGTAGGTAAGAATATAAACAACGAGGTGATATTATTTGTCACAACAGGCAGGCTCACAAAGGCTTGGTGAAGAATCCATTATTCCCCTGTTATTTAAGCTTTCAATACCCTCAATTATAGCAATGGGTATACAGGCTTTTTACAACGTAGTTGACAGCATATACATAGGACATGTAAGCAAAGAAGCATTATCAGCGCTCTCCCTTTGTTTCCCGGTTCAAATGATTCTTATAGGTATAGCAGTAGGTACAGGTGTCGGTACAAGTTCTCTTATATCCCGTTTACTTGGCGCTAAAGAAAGGCAGCGTGCCTGCAATACTGCTGAACACGCCATACTTGCTTCAATAGTTTATGGTATAACAGCAGCTCTGGCAGGTATTATTTTTTCAAAACAAATCCTGCAGTTGTTTACGGATGATACTGAGCTTATTACCATGGGTTCAGAGTATATCAAGGTTATTCTTATTGGCTCAACAGCAATGTTTTTCCCAATGATAAGCAATAATATATTAAGGGGACAGGGCAACACCATGATTCCCATGATTACAATGCTTATTGGCGCTGTTTTAAATATAATACTTGACCCTTTGTTCATATACGGAATAGCTTTCTTTCCAGAATGGGGAATTAAAGGTGCCGCATTTGCCACCATATTATCAAGAATCATAAGCGGAAGTTTTATGATTTTTATTCTGTTTAGCAAAAAGAATGAATTAATCCCGGATTTAGGAAATTTTTCTTTTGACTTCAGTATAATTAAAGCGATTTATAACGTTGGATTTCCTGCTATGGTCATGCAATTTTTGGCAAGTTTTATGATTGCAGGAATGAATAAAATCCTTGCTTCTTATTCTTCCACAGCCATAGCAGCAGCAGGCGTATATTTTCGGCTTCAGTCCTTCGTCTTTATGCCAATATTCGGTTTGAACCAGGGATATCTCCCAATAGCCGGTTATAATTACGGTCACGGAAACACTGAAAGGGTTAAAGAAGTTATAAAATCGGCTTTTATTACAGCCTTCTCTTTTACTACAGCAGGATTTGCAATTTTTCAACTTTTTCCGGAAGTACTTATCAGAATGTTTAACACTGATCCTGAACTTATCAGTATAGGAACACGTGCCTTAAAAGTAATAAGTTTTTCGTTCCCGGTTATAGGTCCATCCATTGTTGTTGCAACGACATTTCAGGCTATAGGCAAAGGATACCCCTCCATGGTTCTTGCTTTTCTCCGTCAGCTTGTACTTCTTCTGCCTTTAATATACTTGCTTGGGAAATACTTTGGCCTTGACAATCTTTGGTATGCTTTCCCCTTAACGGAATACACAAGCTTTGCAATTGCATTCACATGGTTGTATACAGCATTAAAAAAAATTTTCCGTGATAAAAGAGTATCCTATTACTACAACTAATTTTATTTACTTTAGACTACACCTTTTTTTAATATAATATTGGCATAAAGTGCCCAGGTATACTGAGTACATATAATCTTGAATCAGGTATTTTTTCTCTATCTCTCTTCTGCAAAGATCAGTTTTAGGTTTATTTTCCTTCCGTTGCGATATATCACTGTATTAACGGTATCTTCTGGTTTGTATTCTTTTTTAATCTGATCGAGTTCTTTCATTGTTTTAACTTTTTCCCCTGCTAAACTTATCATAATATCACCAGCCTTTATTCCTGCCTTTTCGGCCGGCCCTCCTGGTGTAACCTGTTCTATTAACAAACCGACAGGCACTTTATACCATTTTGAAATAGTTTCCGTAATTTCCTGCCCGGATATCCCGATAAAAGGCCTGCCTTTAACATAACCATAATTAATTAACTGGTCAATTATGGGTTTTGCATCATTTATAGGTATGGCAAAGCCAAGCCCTTCAACACCGGTTATCGATATTTTTATTGTATTTATACCTATAACCTGTCCTTCTCTGTTAACAAGCGCTCCACCGCTGTTGCCAGGGTTAATCGCCGCATCTGTCTGAATGAGATTAAGTACCGTATTATCGGTTTCAACTTTTCTGTTTAGTGCACTAATAACACCGGATGTAACAGAACCAGCAAACTCCAGGCCAAGGGGATTACCTATTGCTACCGCAAGGTCACCAACTTTCAGTTTGGACGAATCACCCAGTTTTGCAACAGAAAGACCGGATAAATCTATTTTTATTACTGCCAGATCATTACTGCTGTCTCCACCAATATATTTTGCTTTTGCCTGCCTTCCATCAGGGAGGAAAACTTCGAGGACAGTATTAACGTTATTCTTGTATTTTAAGTCTGCATACTCTACGACATGATAATTTGTCATAATATAACCATCACCGCGAATAATGATTCCTGAACCTTCTGCCTGAGAACTTTGCGTTGTCGTTCTTCCAAAAAAGCCTATTACAGGATTCTCTACAGTCATCCTGATTCCAACAATGGAAGGGCCTGTTTTTTCAGCAATATCGGTAATTACCGTATCAACATTCTGCTGAGTATACAATATTTCCTCTTTCAAACTGTCACTGCCGGATGTTCTCCCCTTGCTCAATTCAATAAGATTTTCTACATCTGAGCTTGCTAATGAAGCTTTATCGGCAGCTGACTGAGCAACCGCTTCAATTCTTGCAAGTTCTCTTGTAAATTTTTTGTACATAATTCTGCCAACAACCATTCCTGTCGTCAATGAAGAAACAAGAACAAGTGCAATATAAATAATTACCCTTTTGCCTTTGTTGTTTTTATTTTTATTTCTCATATTGTTTTCATAATCATCACTGTACCATCTATAACCGTTATCCATAAGTAATACCTCCTACCCTACCTTACTTATATGAATGCTGTATACCTTTATTATACCATCATATTGTAAAAATTTTTTGTTATTTCCATGAATATTTTGTTAATAGATAATATAGTAGTATCGTTTAATATCCCTATATTTTGGCTAATATTCGATATAATTTTATTATGGTGCTTACGGTTACCGTATCATATATATCCCATCCGAAACTCCCTTTGCATACTCTATATTGTTTTCCAGCAAAAAAAAATGCGATTTAACATTTGCTGGTAGAAAACTGTCAATTCTTATTTATCGTTTTCCGTCAACTCTATTTTATCATTCACATTATGTACTGCCATTATAAGTAAACCTTATATACTTTTAAATCATTATGTGTTTTTATGCAGCGGCCTTACAATTTTTATCAAGATCTTTATAATAACATGGCAGTACCGCATAGGCGTTGAGTAGTTCAATACCTGCTCGTCCATAAGATCTTCTTTTTATCATTTTAATTTTTCCATTGAACCCC
>CAZANH010000302.1:0-11509 GCA_964486515.1 uncultured Eubacteriales bacterium | reverse complement strand
AAGCAGCTCTTCCAGCTTAGTCGCTATTTCTTTGCTTTGAGCCATATAGACTACTGTCCACATATTAAATACGCCTCTTTTCTATTCACCGGAATTCATTTCCCCATAGCGGCATAATATTCTGGCCTTACCTCTTATTTTGATTGCCGATGTGTTTTCAGTGAACTGAGCAATAAGCACTTCACCTTTGTCAAGCTTTTCAGTATGATGAAATTTTGTATCTCTCCCCCTTGTCATTCCTATTATATTAACTCCATTTTCTTCAGCCTTTATAACAACGTACTCTCCAAGTACCTGTTCTGCATTCCACTCCAATCAAAACCACCTCCACATAACTATATATTATTTTTAGTCAAAAATCAACATGTAAATTTCAATCCGCTTTATACTTTACACTTACATTGTTATCACCCAATCTATCCTTTAACTCCCTTAAAAGTGTTTCATTCAAATCCACATGGTAATTATTATCCATATTTTCAATTGTACCATAATACTCCTTATACATTTTTACTTTACTGCTTCCTGTAAAATATCCAAGCAACGCTTTTATTTCATTTAACCCTGCCTGATCGTTATTATCACTAATCCTTATATAGAGCTCTTTCACAGCACTTTTTCTTATCGGAATAACATCTTCACATATTATCTTAGCTTGTTCCTCTTCCTTAATACTAATTCTCCCCCTTATTAATACTATGTTTTCTTCAATAATAATGTCCTGATATTTTTTTAATACTGCAGGGAATACAATAATTTCCATTGTTCCGTATACATCCTCAAGTGTAATAAAAGCCATCAGATTATTATTTTTTGTAGTTTTGGTTTTTTTAACGGTAATTATACCCCCAACAGTAACTATTTTATTATCCTTTATATTTTTTCCCTGTTCAATTTCAAAACCTGCTTCCTGATTATCACTATTCAAATCAGAACTGTAAAGAGTTACATTTTTGTTGATTTCATCCTCAAATTCTCTCAATGGATGTCCTGATACATAAAGCCCCAATATTTGTTTTTCCATTGATAAAAGCATTTTTGCGGGATATTCCTTTATATCCGGATAAGACTCCTGTATTTTATTTTTCTCATCACTTACAGGCTCAAGGTCAAATATTGAAAGTTGTCCATCCATACTTCTTTTTTTCTCCTGCTCAATACCTTCAATAACTTTTTCATAAACCGCTATGATTTTCGACCTGAAAACACCAGTAAAGTCAAAAGCTCCGCACTTTATAAGGCTTTCAATACATCTTTTATTAACATGGGACGTATTTATTCTCTCACAAAAATCCCCGAAACTTTTATACATCCCGTTTTTTTCTCTCGCTGATATAATCTCATCGGCTGCGCTTTCTCCTACATTTTTAGCTGCTACAAGTCCAAACCTTATTCTTCCTTTTACAATGGCAAACCTGGCACCACTTTCATTAATATCAGGTGGAAGGACTTCTATCCCAAGGTTTTTACATTCATGAACATATCGTGAAATTTTATCATCATTTCCTAGCCAGCTGTTCAAAAGGGAAGTCATAAATTCAATAGGATAATAAAATTTCAACCAGGCTGTTTGATATGCAACTATTGCATATGCAGCGGCATGTGATTTATTGAATGCATAACTCGCAAAATTAAGCATTTCCTCAAAGATACCTTCGGCAGTCTTTTCATCAATCCCATTACGCAGCGCTCCACTTAAAATAACACTACCATTTTCTTCAGTTATACCATATATGAAATTTTTTCTTTCCTGTTGCATAATATCCATTTTCTTTTTTGCCATCGCTCTTCTGACCAAATCAGCTCTCGCCATTGAATAACCACCAAGTTCTCTGACTATCTGCATTACCTGTTCCTGATATATTATACATCCATATGTAACCTTTAATATGTTTTCAAGCTTGTAATGTACATAACTGATCCCTTTTGGATTGTTCTTATTTTTTATATATCTTGGTATCTGTTCCATTGGCCCCGGCCTGTATAAAGATATCCCCGCTATTATATCCTCAAGGCATACCGGTTTAAGCTCTTTCATAAACTGAGTCATTCCGGCACTTTCCAGTTGAAATACACCAGAGGTTTTTCCTTCTGCTATCATGTTGAAAACCAGTTTATCTTCCATACTGATCTCATCAATTTTAACTTCCAATTCATGACTTTTCTTGATTAATTCAACAGTATCCCTTATTACTGTCAATGTACGCAAACCAAGGAAATCAATTTTCAGCAGTCCCAATTCCTCTAAAATACCCATTGGGAATTGTGTTGTTATGTTACCTTCATTTTTCTGTAAAGGTACATACTCTGTTATGGGCTCACTGGATATGACAACACCCGCCGCATGAGTTGAAGCATGCCTGGGCATTCCTTCAAGCGGTCTTGCGGTATCAATAAGTTCCCTTACACTGTCATTGCCACCATACAGATTTCTTAAATCTGGATTTATTTCAAGGGCAGTACTGATATTCATACCAACTCCAAACGGTATCATTTTTGCAATTGCATCCACTTCTCCATACGATATGTCAAGAGCTCTTCCAACATCCCTTATGGCAGCTCTCGCAGCCATTGTACCAAATGTAATTATCTGTGCAACCCTTTCTTCCCCGTATTTTTCAATAACATAATCAATAACCTCCTGTCTTCTTACATAACAAAAATCTATATCAATATCAGGCATACTCACTCTTTCGGGATTCAAAAACCTCTCAAAAATAAGTTTATATCTTATCGGGTCAATACTTGTAATACCCAGGCAATAAGAAACAAGACTTCCTGCAGCTGAACCTCTACCCGGCCCTACCATAATACTGTTTTCCTTTGCATATCTTATAAAATCCCACACTATTAAGAAATAATCCACATAACCCATTTTTTTGATTATTGAAAGTTCATATTCAAGCCTGTCTTCATATTGTTTTTTATCATCAACGTTTATTTGTTTCAAACCTTTATAACACAAACCTGAAAGATACTCAAACGGTTCTTTATTCTCCGGTATAACGAATGCAGGAAGATGAAGGTTGTTGAACTCAAATTCAACATTACACATGTCTGCTATTTTAACAGTATTCGATAATGCATCCGGGAAATTTTTAAAAGCCTCATACATCTCTTCTGG
The DNA here is from genome assembly GCA_964486515.1 of uncultured Eubacteriales bacterium. Lineage (GTDB taxonomy): Bacteria > Bacillota > Clostridia > Acetivibrionales > CAZANH01 > CAZANH01. The sequence continues at coordinate 8,385 of CAZANH010000302.1, read as the reverse complement.
AGACTTGAGATACACTTCTCCCGTCGAAAACCTCATTCTATCCTTATCATTTATAGTTTTTCCCGTCTGTATACATAGTAATATGTCATGAGATTTTGAATCTTCGCGTTTTATATAGTGTACATCATTTGTAGCAACAAGCGGTATACCTGTTTCCCTGCTTAATTCAACAATTCTGTTGTTTACAAGGTTTTGCTGTTCTATTCCGTTATTTTGTATTTCAAGGAAAAATTGCTCCTGCCCGAATACATCATTTAATCTTAAGGCAATCTCTCTTGCCTTTTCATAGTTATTTTCCAGTATCAGCCTTGGTATATCTCCTGAAAGGCAAGCACTCATGGCAATGATACCTTCACTGTATTTTTCCAGTACTTCCATATCCACTCTTGGCTTATAGTAAAACCCTTCAATGAAACCTGCTGATACAATTTTCATCAAATTCCTATATCCTGTCATATTTTTTGCAAGCAATACAAGATGGCCATGTCCGGAATCGCGATTTGCCTGCCTGTCAAATCTGCTTTTTCTTGCAGTATATACCTCGCATCCTATAACAGGTTTAATACCGTTTTTAACCGCTTCCTTATAGAAATCAATAACACCATACATAACGCCATGGTCCGTAATCGCGATACTCTTCATTTTCAATTCAACAGTGCGCCTTATTAAGTCATTTATCCTCGCGGCACCATCAAGAAGGCTATATTCGGTATGTACGTGAAGGTGAACAAAATCAGGCATACAAATCATTCCTCACATAATCACTTAACTACGTCTGCACTAAATTACAGGAGTTAAGTTTTCGACTGAAAGTCGACGCGTCGTACAAGCCTGTCACTTCAGTGGCGGGGAGTTAAATATTTCTACATCTTTCTAATACCTGCCTTTTTAAAGGCGGGTTATTTTCAAAGCGCTAAAAGCTCACTGACTCAAAGTCAGTGTTATTAAACCTGGCGCTTGAAAATAAATTTAAAACAACGCGCCTCATTATAATATTAATTATAACATACCGCAGCCTGCGGCTACAATCTAAAAGTACTATAAGGGAATCATATATTCACATATTCAGATACCGAAGCACTTAAATCTGCGAGTTTTACCTTTGCATTTTCCCTGTTTTCATTCTTTACACCAAAATAAACTTTTATTTTAGGCTCCGTGCCTGAAGGCCTTATGCAAAACCATGAATCGTCTTTCATTTTGTAACACAAAACATTCGATGAAGGAAGATTTATGGATTCACTCAATCCGGTCTCAATATTGTATTTTTCACTCTTTTGATAATCGCATAATTCAACAACCCTGTGACTGCCAAACATTATTATTTCTTCATTTCGTAGTCTTTTCATAATGCTTTGTATCTTGTCGGTTCCGCTTTTCCCTTTAAATACGTATGATTCTATTTTTTCCAGATAATATCCGTACTTTTTATAAAGGCTCTCCAACCCGTCAAGAAGGGTCATATTCCTGTTTAAATACCATGCTGCCATCTCTGAAACAAGCATTGAAGCAACTACGGCATCCTTATCTCTAGAATAAGTACCTGCAAGGTAACCAATACTTTCCTCAAAACCGAATATAAAATTTTTATTTCCATATTCGTCAAGTTGTCTTATTTTTTCTCCTATAAATTTAAATCCCGTAAGCACTTCAATAAGTTCCACATTAAAATTATTACATATGGCTTCGGCCATTTTTGAACTTACTACTGTTGTCATTACAAATGGATTATCTGGCATTTTGCCGCTTTGTTTTTTCTGAGAAATAATATATTCCAATAATAGGCATCCTACTTGATTCCCAGTAAGTATCACATATTCTCCCGGCTTGTTTTTTACACCAACTCCAAGCCTGTCACAATCAGGATCTGTTGCTATAATCAAATCGGCATCTTTTTCAACAGCAAGTTTCACAGCAAGTTCAAGTGCATCCCTGTTTTCAGGATTGGGATATTTTACTGTTGAAAATTCAGGGTCAGGGTATTCCTGTTCCTTTACTGTAAAAATCCTGTTACAGCCACACTCCCTCAGAATTCTTCTTACAGGTTTGTTGCCTGCTCCATTTAATGGTGTATATACAATTTTTAATATATCTCCTGCCTTTCTTATAATTTCAGGATTAACCGAAATTGTTTTAATTTTTGATATATAATCATTATCGATATCCGAGCCAATCGTTTTAAGCAATCCTCTTGACCTGGCATCATTCTCACTTACAAGCCTGACACATTTTAAATCCTTAATTTTTCTGATATATTCAAGTACACCCTTTGTATCATCAAGAGACATCTGTGCTCCGTCTTCTCCATATACCTTGTAGCCATTGTATTCCGGAGGATTGTGGCTAGCTGTTATTACAACTCCTCCGCATGCATTCAATTTTCTTACTGCAAACGATAGTTCCGGTGTAGGCCTTAATTCATCAAAAAGATATACCATTATTCCATTTCCGGCAAAAACTCTTGAAGCTTCAAGTGCAAACTCCGGAGATTTATGCCTTGAATCATACGCTATAACTATACCTTTTTCACCCGCATTTTTATCTTTTGCGAGAAAATAATCAGCAAGCCCCTGAGAAGCTTTCCTTATTGTATACTTATTTATCCTGTTTGTACCTGCACCTATTATTCCTCTCAAACCGCCTGTTCCAAACTCAAGTTCCTTATAAAACCTTTCTTCAATTTCTTTGGGATCATCTTTTATACTCATAAGTTCTTCCCTTGTTTCCCTGTCAAAATAATCACTTTCAACCCACGTCCTATATCTTTCCATGCTATTCATTTTTTTGATACCTCCATATATTATCGTTTCTGCCTTCGGCTTCTGAATACTCCTGTTGTTGCAGCCGCAGGCTGTGGTATGTTATAAATTAAAAAAACTCATCTGACTGCTTTCAGGCATATTTTCAAGGCATCCATGGTTTTTCAGTATTTCTATTACTGTTTTTGATAATTTTGCACGCATCCTCAAATCCTCAATTGAAATAAACTTTCCGCCTTTTCTTGCTTCAATTATATTCTGCGCCGCTGCTTCCCCCAATCCCTGTAGCGCATTCAAAGGCGGCCTTAGCCCGTTCTCTGTTATTTGGAATTTCATAGTTTCTGATTTATATATGTCAACAGGCAGCAAGTCTATACCTCTTACATACATTTCATTTGCAACCTCAAGTATCGTAAGCATATTTTTTTCCTTCTGTGAAAGTTTATTCATTCTTTTTTCAAACTCTCTTATTGTATTAATGATTCTGTCACGTCCGTGTATTACAAATTCTATATCAAATTCATCAGCTCTGACCGTAAAATATGCCGCATAAAAGGCTTCAGGGTAATATACCTTATACCATGCTATCCTGAAAGCCATCATAACATAAGCAGCCGCATGTGCTTTTGGAAACATATACTTTATTTTCTTACAGGATTCAATATACCATTCAGGTACATTATGTAAATTCATTTGCTCTTCATACTCTTTTTTTATACTTTTTCCCTTTCTTACATCTTCCATTATCTTAAAGGCCGTACCGGATTCCAGCCCTGCCCTTATGAGGTACAGCATAATATCATCTCTTGTACATATTACCTCACTCAAAGAAGCTGTTCCTGTTTTTATCAATTCCTGCGCATTGTTTATCCATACATCCGTACCATGAGAAAGGCCTGATATACGTATAAGCTCTGAAAATGTAGAAGGCCTTGTCTCGACAAGCATTTGTCTTACAAACCTTGTTCCGAATTCAGGTATTCCTAACGTACCGACCTCACTTTCTATATCTTCGGGTTTTACACCGAGCGGTTCTGTGCTGCTGAATATTCCCATTGTTTTCTCTTCACCAATCTGTATTGATGTCGGATCAATTTTTGTCAGATCTTCAAGCATTCTTATCATTGTAGGGTCATCATGCCCAAGTATATCAAGCTTTAACAATCTCCCACTTATTGAATGGTAATCAAAATGCGTAGTAACTGTATCGGAATCTGCATCATTTGCAGGGCGTTGTATCGGAGAAAAATCAAATATGCTTTTGCCTTCAGGCACAATAATTACTCCGCCCGGATGCTGCCCCGTAGTTTTCTTGATACCCGTACATCCTTTTACAAGCCGGTTTATTTCAGTATTTGTAACATTTATATTTCTATCTTCCATATAATTTTTTACAAACCCATAAGCCGTTTTTTCTGCCAGAGTTGAAATAGTTCCTGCACGATATACATTATCTCTGCCAAATAACTTCTCTGTAAGCTTATGTGCCACAGATTGAAATTCACCTGAAAAATTCAAGTCAATATCCGGTTCCTTGTCTCCCTTAAATCCCAAAAAAGTCTCAAAAGGTATGTCATATCCATCTTTCTTTAATACTTCACCACACTTCGGGCAGGTTTTTACATCAAGATCAAATCCGCATCCTGCGGAATTATTGCTGATAAACTCGGAATATTTGCATTTTTCACATATATAATGGGGCGGCAGTGAATTAACTTCTGTTATACCTGTCAGATATGCCACAAATGAAGAACCTACAGACCCCCTTGAACCAACAAGATAACCGTTTTCATTTGATTTTTTCACAAGAGTCCTTGCAATAATATACATAACGGAAAATTTATTTTTAATAATTGATCCCAGTTCCTTTTCAAGCCTTTTTTTTACTTCAACAGGCAGTACATCTCCATATATTTCTCTTGCCCTGCTTTCCGAAATATCCCTTATTTTATTATCCGCCCCTTCTATAATCGGAGGGAAGGTTCCATTGGGAATTGGAATAATTTTCTCGGTCAAACTGGCAATCTTATTCGTGTTTTCTACTACAATTTCATAAGCCTTATCCTCTGGCATATAATCAAATTCCTTAAGCATCTCATCAGTTGTCCTGAAATAAAGGGGTGCCTGATTATCTGCATCCGAAAACCCCTGTCCTCCCATTAGTATACGCCTGAAAATTTCATCTCCCGGATCTATGAAATGTACGTCACAAGCAGCTATCACAGGCTTTCCAAGGATATCACCAAGCTGTACGATATACTTATTTATTTCCTTAAGCCGTTTAACACTCTTAATCTTCCCGTTGTTTATCAAAAACATGTTATTTCCCAGCGGTTGAACCTCAAGATAGTCATAATATTCAGCAATTTTTTTTATTTCTTCCTCGTTGTTGCCCTCAACTATTTTTATGAAAAGCTCACCTGATTCACACCCACTTCCAACTATAAAATCTTCCCTGTATTTGTCAAGCAGACTTTTTGGAACACGCGGCTTTTTATAAAAATACTTCAGGTGTGACTCAGATACTATTTTGTACAGATTTTTAAGGCCTCTTAAGTTTTTAACAAGTATTACCGTATGGTATGTCTTTTGTTTTTTAAAATCGTATTTTTTTTCTTTATCATAATCATTTATCAGGTAACATTCAATACCATAAATAATTTTAATTCCATATTTTTCTGCTGCTTCTGCAGCATCCGGAAATGCCTGCAGTACCCCATGGTCTGTGATTGCTACAGCTTTATGCCCCCATTCTGCAGCTCTTTTTACAAATTCCTTCACAGGTGTTATGGCATCCATAGAACTCATCTGTGTATGCAGGTGAAGTTCAACACGTTTTACAGAAGCCTCGTCCTTTTTTGTTTCCCTTCTTATTTCAACAATATCCGAAGCCATCAGTACAGGTTCTCTTAAAAATCTGTCATATTGAATTTCTCCTTTTACCTTAACTGCAATACCTTCTTTTATCCTGTTTTTAGTATTATCAACATTTGTATTTTTAATAAAATATTTTACGGTAATTGAACTTGTATAATCCGTCACTCCAAAACTGCACAATCCTCTCTGGTCTTTTATATCTATAAATTTTACACTGAATATATCCCCTGAAATAGTTATTTTTCCTGAATCATTTGTTACATCTTTTATTTTTACCGGTTCATCGGTAATTTTTTTCCCTTTAATTATCTTAATTCCCGATCCCATATTTTTTTTGTCTTTAATATTCTTTTTTTTATTGTTTGATTCCTTTACTGCAGAATCAATTACATGATTCAACAGTTCACGCTGTCTCATTGTTTTATCTTCAAGATACTTTTCCTTATCAATTTCATTATCTTCATAATCTTCAAATGCTACCCTTGTATTCAGCAAAAACCTGTCATGTATTATTGCCTCAATATACCTGTCACTTCCAAGTGAACGAAGAACCTTTCCCCCTCTTGACTTTAGGATTATTATCAGTTTGTCTCCATCTGTTTTAAAACTGCAGCCGCTCAATATGCCTTTCCCCACAACCGTTTTTTTACATACAAGATAAACAATACTATCCCAATACAGTTCCATAACTCTTTCAAGAGAATATTCACCCTCAAACACCGGTTTGATGCTTACATCTTGAATATTAAATTTTTCGCAGATTTCATTTTCAAAGTTTTCCATTGTTCTGGCGGAAATAATACTTTTTGAACTAATTATTATCTCAATTTTCTTTGTTTTACTGTAAACATTTATTTTTTTTATTGTTATTTCTTTTTTTGTTATATTATCAAATAAGTTTGTTACTGCCATATTATGCATTAATTTTTTTACTCCTCCAGCCTAAATTATTAATATAATTCAAATTAAAAAACACAAATTTTAGCATTAAAAATATAATAACAAACTATCAATCTAATTGTCAATTTTTTATAATCCTGCCTCCGTGTATTAATCTGCTTGTAATTAAGCCCATACCTTTTTCACCGCTTTCCTCAATTCTTAATTCCCAGAAGACAGGAAATCTCTTGCTTATTTCAATCTTTATTATTTCAGGAGATGCAAACGCTATAATCTGAAAATTCAGGCTGTTTGCAATCTCAAATACCGGGTCAAGTATATGTTTTGCCGAAGCCTGTCCGAATGGATTATCCATCAGCAGTACTGTCCAGGGATTTTTACTTCCGACCGTACGCTTCTTAAAATTGACAAGCATCATCATCATGAATGTACTGATTGCCAGCCTCTGTCCACCGCTGCCTTCTGCAGAACTTTCTTCACCTCTGTTTACAGCTTCCCATGAGGCGTAAAAATAGTCATGAGCCTTTGCATATTTAAATTCATTTCTTTCTGTCATTTTATATACCATCATAACCGGGTATCTTCCCCTAACGGCTTGCGAAAATAAAACCCTGTCACCCATAAGGTCGTCAAGCATTTTACTGTCGATATCTTCAGGTTGTATTTGGTTTTCAATTATTTTGTTGATTGAAATTATAAAATATTCCTTTAGAAGCCCTAAAATCTCTTCTTCTTTTCCGGGCATCATTTCCTCACCCTTCAGCCTTATAAGCGGGAACGCATGATCATTAGTGTTTATGTAAACCATTCCATGGACCATTTCTCTCATTAACTCAATAATTCGTATAATATGTTTTGAAGCTCTCTGCGCCCATTGTTCTCTTATCTCTTCAGCCTTTTTCTTATCAGAGGAGGCTGTTTGAAGCTCCTTTCTGAAATGCTCTCTCATACTTTTAAAGGATTCGAGGTTTCCGGAAAAATTAGCTGCATTAATATTCTGTATTTCTATAAGAAGCTTTTCTTTAAGTATCTTTTCTCCTATTTTCATTCTGATTTGGTTTCTAAAATTTTCCAACAGATTTCTCATATTCATTTCAATATCTGTTAACCGTCTTTTAATATCCTTGTATCCGTTTTGCCATAATTCCGTTATATTCCTTGTATCCTTTTCAAGTTTTGATAAGAGTAAATCATCAACATTCCCATCATTCGCATCAAGTTCTTCATATTTTTTTAACCCGCTTAAAGAAAGGATAATTTCATTAAGCTTGTTTTCAGTCACGCCAATATGTACCTTTAGTGCTTTCACACTCTTCTTACAGCTTTCAATATTCCTGCGTATTTCATATTCCTTCCTGTCAATATCCATATCCTCCCAATGCTCCGCTTGGCGACCATATCTTTCCGACAGCCTTCTTCTGACGGTTGCAATAGAATTATCAAGCTGTTCCAGTTCTCCTTCAAGCCGGTTCAAAAACAATTTTTTTTCATTTAGCTTTTTTTCCGTTTCTGTAATATCCTTTTCTGTATCACTTAACCTCAAAGCAAGTTCCTGCTCACTTTCAAGCGGGATTTTTCTTATTCTCCATTCTTTTAAGGTTTCGTCAAGAGATTTTTCATATTCCAATATTATTTCGCCGTATCTTTTTATTTTTTCTTCTATAACTGCTATTTCAGCATTTCTTTCCTCTATCCGCCCGGCAAGTTCCTGCCTTTTATCAATATCTTCAAATATACCGTCCTGTCCGTTTATATTATATTCAGGCATCGACTTTTCTTTTGCTTCCGATTCTTTTCTGAAATCCACAAATGCTTCGGGTATTACTGCTCTTAGCCTGTTAATCTTTTC
>CAZANH010000301.1:0-5435 GCA_964486515.1 uncultured Eubacteriales bacterium | reverse complement strand
ATATATGGGTGGGTAATCAATACCTTTAAGTTTTGCAAAATCATCTACATCCTGCAAAATCCCGGTTAATATTTCTTTGTTTTTTTCCTTGTCCATTTTATTTACCTCTTAATGTATAAGTACTAGGATTCCCGAAAATTTTATTTTATAATATGCTTTAAATAAACTAAGCATTTATTATAGTATATATTATATATACAATATTATAAATCGGCAAGTGCAAAAGGGGGGTGCAATTTTAATTATGCACCATATACTGCTTATAATAGTATTTATATACATTAATTTAAAATTATATACAATAAACACCGACGCGCATCACTTCAAGTTGTTTACTTAAAAATATCAAATAGTTATATAAAGTAAATATTCAAAAATTCATTCAAGTCTAATATTTTTATAGTTTCATAAGGATTAAGTACCAAAAGGTCTTTATCTCCTGTTATTATATAATCAACATTCCCTTGTAATGCAGCTTCCAGAATCATATTGTCTTTTGGATCCCGGCAATCATTTATTTTAATATTTTTTCTCGGTTTGATTATTTTTGCAGATAAGAATGTAACCAGTCTTTCAATCTGTTCCTCTTTAATATATTTTGAAAACTTTGGCCTGGCTAGAACAATCTTGAGCTCATCAAGTATTTCTTCTGTCATAATAATATCAAATTGTGAAATATATACCCCTAATAAGAGTTTATTTGCACATGTACTCCCCAGCATAGCACTAATAAAAATATTAGTATCCATAACAATTCTAACACTATTTTTGTTCATATCTCTGCTTTCTAACCTCTTCAACTTCCTTAGTTATTTCAGCGAGTGATATCTCAGGCAAATCCTTATTTTGCTCTTTAATTTCTTGAGATAATTTGTATAGATTAGAATTTACATCTTCCTGTATTTTCTTGTACAAGTCACTCTTGTCCCTGTTTGGCAATATAACTATTGCTTTCCATAATTCTTCTACTGTCTTATTCACACTAATCACCTGCCTTATATATAAACATTATAGCATACCGCAGCCTCCGGCCGCAACCAAAATACCTACTGCTATACAATTTTTCCTTTTGCCAAATTTGCCGCATAGCTCAAAATAGTATTCAATATTAGCTCTGGCAAACCTATGCTTGGAACTTCTACACTTACCAGCGTGAACTACATCGCCTTTGAAAAAGCGAGCTTCGGAGTAGCAGGTAATAAAACCTGTTACCTCTCTGGCTTGTCCAACGCCACTACTGTTGGGTAGGTAATATACCTACTGTACAGGAAGAGGTATACGAGTACTGTGACAAACTCGGGCTTATGACACAGACAGACCTTCCGTTGCTCGGGTGCATGAGGAGAAACAAATTCTGTGAAGGCGTGAGGCAGGCAGAGGAAATGGAGAGATTTATCCGCTCACACCCTTGTAATGTTATAATATCCTATATCAATGAACCATTTCCAAATGCAATGAATGAGCCGCACCGGCATCTTGAAAGATAAATCGTTTTCATTCTTTTCATCAAACACTACATTTATAACATGCATTATTTAAAATCCTCCCTCTCCTTCAAATCGTTATACAATCTTTACACTCAGGATGCTTCAGGCTTAACGGAAAAGAGTCATGCCAGAGTATTGCGAGATTATATTCGCAAACACACAGTTTATAAATAACCATTTAATGGGGTATTTAATATTTTATCTTGTATCATCATCTTGGATGGTGGATATATTATAAGATAGTCCACCGATGAGCGCTGAAGCATCTACGCTGCATACTTGGGGAAAGCTTGTGTATAAGTATCTTGTATGATACAATGATAATATAAGATGGAGGGCGAAACAATGATCGAAAAAGCATATACGCCGCCATATACCATGACGGAAACCATAACAAACCTAATTGTAGAAATTGGCGAAAAGGTTGGTTCCATTACAGCATGGCAACACATGAATACAAATCCGCAGCTGCGCAGGGACAGCCGCATTCGCACCATTCACGCATCCTTAGCCATAGAAAACAACTCTTTATCTTTAGATCAAGTGACAGACATTATCGATGGCAAACGTATCCTCGGCGCTCCCGGCGAAATCTGCGAGGTCAAAAACGCTTACGAGGCATATGAAAGGATGCTGTCTTTCAATCCTTATTCAGTTGACGATTTACTTAAAGCGCACGGCATACTGATGGCTGATCTGGTAAAAGAAGCAGGGCGTTTCCGTTCTGGTGGTGTAGGCGTGTTTAAGGGCGGACAGATAGTACACATGGCTTCGCCAGCCGATATGGTGCCTCAGCATATCGCCAACCTCGTGCATTGGACAGAAACCGCAAAGGCGCACCCGCTGATTAAAGGCTGCGTATTCCATTATGAATTTGAGTTTATCCATCCCTTTGCAGATGGAAATGGCCGCATGGGAAGACTGTGGAACACTCTGCTACTGTACCAATGGAAGCCAATATTTGCGTGGATACCTGTAGAAACTGTTATACGGGAAAAGCAGGACGTCTATTACGACGCTCTCAGTGAAGCGGACAGGATTGCCAACGCTACGCCGTTTGTTGAGTTTTTACTGCAAGCAATCCTCGACACACTTATAGAAATTGAACGAAATCAAATACCCACCAGAAAAATCAGCCCGCATATTCAGCTATTCTTAGATAAGCTGGGCAATGATGAACTATCCGCTGGCGAAATCATGGAGCGTATGGGACTAAAGAATCGCCCGGCCTTCCGAAAAACGTATTTGCAGCCTGCTTTGACCTCACAGCTAATTGAGATGACGCTTCCTGATAAGCCAAACAGTAAAAATCAAAAATACAGGAAGCGATAGCGCGCCCATACTTTTTGATATGGGATATGCTGTCCTCGAAATGTACAAAACTTTTCAGCCAGAACAGTGAAGGAAACGTGAATACGGTTGTTGAAGCATTAAGACAAGACAAAGATGCAATAAGAAATGAACTGGAGTATAAAATGCAGCCTCTGACAAGCCAGAGAGGTACCGTTTTCGGTCTTGACCACAGGATACCTGATGGAATCCCAATTGACAACTACAGGTATTACGTTGAAACCGCACGCGAAATACTGGGCCTGCCTGTTGGAAAAAGCGGTGAATGGCAGAGGATGGCTTTTTTAGGAAACCCAACGATAATTGAAGCACTATACCCATACGATAAATATCTCTTTGCCATCCATATTGACCCTGTCCTGTTTCCATCTGTCCTTTGCGGTTTTCCTCCGGTCAACCGTTTACATGACCGAGAACAACATACCTGCTGCTGCATGAATGTTTGTCATTATACACATGTCTGGATAATACAACAAAAAGGCAAGATTGTTTATTGATCTTGACACAGACATCCGCTAACATTGTATTATCATATTAAAAGGGGTTGATTTTAACGTGACAAAAAAAGAAAGAATCAAAGAGTCATTAGGACATAAATTTACAGATTGCGTACCATATACAATAACCTTTACCATTGAAGCACTTGAATTATACGGAGAAAGGCTCTTATCTGATTATGCTGATGATAAGGTGGTTTCAGATTATAGAAATGGTAAATTAAACCTTGAGGAAGCAGTTTCGCTTGGAATAGGAAACTACATACTTTACGTTTATGCTCCATGGTGGGACTGGCATAATGTACCTGATTATTTTTATAACAAATATGATACACCTGATCACCTGCCTGATACCATAGGAGTAGGAAGCTATGAGGAGTTTTTTAGAAAAATCAAATATCTTAAGCAAAATTATGATGCCTATATGCTTGCAGTAATATGGGGAAGCCATTTTGAAAAGGCTCATTTTTGTAGAGGAATAGAAAATCTTCTGGCGGACATTGTCGGGAATCCTCAATGGACCCAGGAACTGTTTAATATGATTATTAGAAAAAATATCGTTATGCTGGAGAACTTTTTAAATGTGAAAGAGATTGATGGTGTTATGCTTGGCTCCGATTGGGGGACACAGAACAACCTGATGATTTCACCTGAGTGCTGGCGTGGTATGATAAAAAACGGAGAGAAACAGGAGTATGAATTAATAAAAAAATATGGCAAAGACGTATTTATTCACTCCTGTGGAAATATTGTAAAAATATTGGATGATCTGGTGGAGCTTGGAGTTCAAGGATTAAATCCTGTTCAAGCGGAATGCATGGATGTATACGGGTTGAAATCCGCTTATGGAGACAGGATTACTTTCTTTGGAGGTATAGGTACCCAGCAGATACTTCCCTACGGAACTCCACAGGATGTAGTAAAAGAGACCGAGAAAGTAATAAAAGCCATGAGTGTCAATGGGGGCTACATTACAGCACCTTCTCAGGAAATACAGAAGGATGTACCGTATGAGAATGTTAAAGCTCTTATTGATACGGTAAAAACTAGGGGAAATGCTTAAAGGCAGTTCCATCAGAATGCATGGACTTTAATTTTTTCTATATTGACTGGGTGTCATTAAGTATCTTTGTTTGAAGAGCTTAGAAAATGACATATTATCAACAAAACCACATTTTTCCGCGATTTCTGTCAGCGGAAGTTGTGTTTTGCGCGTTAGGTCGCACGCATGTTTTAGTCGGCAGTTTATTACGTAATTGATAGGAGATGTGTTATAAACTGATTTGAAAACACGGGAATATTGGCGCTCGGACAGAAATGCCATCTGTGCAAGCTGGTGTAGTGTTATCTTTTCTTTGTAGTTTTCCTCAATAAATGTTAATGTCTCAGCAATTTTATAATACTGTTCGGAAATGCTTTCCTTATCGGGAATAAGGTGTCTGGAAATATAAGTAATGAGGGATAAAAAATATGTTTTTATAACAACCTTATATCCATTCTTTCTGTTTAAATATTCCTCTTCAATATTACGGCATATTGATATGACATATGCCAGTTGCTCATCATTTAAAACCAATCTACTGGTATAGTTACGATAGTACCTGTGATATGGCTCAAGTATAAATAACGCTTGAAATCCAGGTAATTTTTTCAGTTCGTTGTCCAATAATATAAGCTTTTCGAGGTCAAACATGATATTGTAAAATTGCATATTTTCAACATTTGTTAATCCGTGTACAAATGATGGTAATATCACATATACCTCGCCTTTACCGATGAAATTCTCTTTTCCTTCTACTATGTGGTTGGCACAACCATTGATTATTATGGTTAATTCCGTAAAATTATGGGTGTGCAAAGGAAACTCTTTATTATGTGTACCATAAGTTATATTAAAAGGAAACTCAATTCCTGCAAACTGCAAAATACTATATTCTATCATAATGTCTATATTATATAGTGAAATGTTTGATTTGTAAATTGAACAGTTTGCTTTGTTATCTTTGTTATGGTTTTGTTTGACAGTATTATAAGAAGTTTGTATAATTGAATTGAGTTATTTAGGAGGTGGCACAATTGAGTCTGGATAACCAGGAAAGTT
>CAZANH010000300.1:0-1547 GCA_964486515.1 uncultured Eubacteriales bacterium | reverse complement strand
CTGTTCTGCCTTTAACCATTACTCTTCTGTGTTTACCCCAATATGTCAAATCAGGGCTCTCGCTTATGTATATGTCTCCAAAAGCTGTATGTCCGCCGTCACTTGGCCTGTTAAGAAGAATATAGTTCCCGTTTATTTTTCTTGGGAACAGAACACCATTCCTGTTGAAAGGTACAAAAATATTTTCCATCCGAATAAAATTTTTAAAATCTTTTGTCTTACCCAGCCCCAGTGTAGGCAAACCCCCAAATCCCCCACACCATACAATAAAATAAGTATTGTCTATTTTAACTAATCTTGGGTCATAGGCATAAACAGGCTGATAATCTTCTCCATTTTCATCCTTCCATTGGATTTCTTCATCATTAATATCCCACTTCAATCCATCTTTGCTTTTTCCAACGTGGAGCCTGGCCGTTCCATCCTTGTGATCTGCCCTGAAAACCCCAATGAAACCGTTACCATAAGGTATAACAGCACTGTTATATATTCTTGCAATACTTTTTGTCTGGTTCCATTCCGTCAACGGGTTTTTATTATGCCTCCAGACTATATCCTGACAGCCTTTTGGTTTTTCCTGCCAAGGAATATTTTTCAATGGTTCACCTATAATTTCAGGTTTATTCATTATTTTTTATCCTTCCTTATATTTTATACTTCGTAAAAAAATCTCAAATGTATAATGTTCTCCTGAGTTCTGAACAGCTACAACTATATGTAACTCAAATGAATTATATTGGCAATTTCATTGGCTGTCAATGTTAGATAATAATGTTCTGAAGAAATGTTATTAATCCTTAAAATAAGTTAAGTCAAATATTATTATCTTCGTCACTGTTTTTTTCATCCTCAAATGGTACTGTTATCTTAACAGTAGTTCCTTTTCCATATTCACTGTAAACATTTAAACCGTATTTGCTGCCATAATATAATTTTATTCTTTTGTTTACGTTTTTCAAACCTACACTGGTAAAAGAATTGTTCAAATCATTTATATAACCGTTGAGTTTCCTGACTTTGTACGGAAGAATACCCTTTCCGTTATCAGCCACTTCAAAAATTATATCCTCATTTTCCCTGTAACCCGATATTTTTATAAAACCATTTGAAGGGGTATCGGAAAGGCCATGATATATGGCGTTTTCTATTGCCGGCTGAAGAATCATCTTTATTATAATACAATCATACAATGATTTATCTATATTGATTTCTATTCTGAAAATGTCTTTGAAGCGAGTCCTTTGAAGTGAGACATAATCATTTATATGACTTATTTCTTCGGATAACTTTACTTTTATTTTACTTCTGCTAATGCTGTATCTCATTATTTTCCCGAGAACAAATGCCATATTTGAAGTTTCCCTGTCTCTGTTTATTTGTGCCATCATCTGTATTGAACCTAATGTATTATACAAAAAATGAGGATTGATTTAATTTTGAAGCAACTGGAGTTCCAATTCCTTTTGCTTGATTTTATCAAGGTAAACCTCTTCAATGAGTTTTTTTACTTTTGAGGCCATTGTATTAAAAGCACGGGAAAGTACACC